>JBEPXQ010000016.1:0-13044 GCA_041641835.1 Bacteroidales bacterium | reverse complement strand
AAGAATAAGCCAAAGAATTAAAGAAGATGCTGTAAGGTGTCTGTTGCAGACCGATTTCAGCAACACCATCGGCAATATAGCTTAGTTCAGCGCCTATCCAGGTGGTAACAAAGGCGATGGCAGCTACTGGCGCTGCTGTGGAATCCACGATATAGGCCAGTTTTTCGCGTGAAACCTTCAGCTTATCGGTAACAGGCCGCATGGTATTACCCACCACCAGGGTGTTGGCATAATCATCAAAAAATATGAGGATACCCAGCAGCCAGGTTACGATTTGTCCGCTGCGGGCATTGTTGGCATATATCGCCAGACGGTTAACCACGCCCTGCATGCCCCCATTGCGGGTGATAATGTTTACCATACCACCTATCAGCATGGAAAAAATTATAATAGACAAATGCCCCGGATTGCTTATGGCATTCATGAAGTATGTATCAACTATGGTGAGTATGCCTCTCCCGATGGAAAAGATGATATTACCTCCCATATAAAATTCAATAATGGAAGTACCAAGCAGCAAACCAGTAAATAATGCTGTAAATACTTCCTTAAATACCAGCGCCATTATTATGGCCAGCAAGGGCGGAAGTATGGACATCCAAAGTGGAATGGGATTTACATCTATATCTATCTCAGCCTGATCAATTTTCACACTGAGTTCTGATCTTTCCCGGAATATCTCCTGAAACTCTACTGCACCCTGATATACCACCAAAGGCTGTTCAGTACCATTTACAATAATGTTGATCTTTTCTCCTTCAAGCTTCGTGCGCTTCAGTGAATCGGTAATCCGGGCGGTAAAATCCACCTTAACACCACGGACTATCACAGGAAAATAATCCAGCTCAATATCATCTTCCGTTAGAATAACGGGAGCTGACTTTCCCGGCAGAGCCAGGAAGGCTATCATGATCAGCGTAATGAACAGGTGTAAAGATTTCTTCATATTCAGCTGGACGCACTCATTTTAGATGATCCTTTTATATCTAAAAACTCCTTAACAGCACTTATAATACCGGCAGCATCCATCCCAAGTTCGCGATACAGCTCTTCGGGTGAGCCATGCTCCACAAAACGGTCAGGCACACCGATTTTCATAACTTCTGCCTTATATCCGTAGGTATTCATAAAATCAACTATGGCTGTACCGAGACCTCCCACTATGGTTCCATCCTCCACAGTTATCACTTTTTGATGATGTTTGAAGACTTCATGCAGCAACTGCTCATCAAGGGGTTTCAGAAAACGGATATCGTAATGAGCATAATCCACCCCAAGTTCATCCAGATCACTCGCGGCCTGAAGAATATGATTTCCAATATGCCCGATACTAATAAAGGCCACATCCCTGCCGGTTTTAAGCTTCCGTCCTGTTCCGATTTTTATCTGCCTTAGTTCCGAACTCCATTTGGGAGCCACCACCCTTCCCCTGGGATACCTGATGGCAAAAGGACCGTGGTTTTTTTCCTGTGCAGTAAAGATCAGACTCCTGAATTCCTCTTCATTCATAGGAGAAGAAATGATCATATTGGGTATGCAATTCAGATAGGCAAGATCAAACACACCGTGATGCGTAGGTCCGTCAGCGCCCACTAAGCCACCACGGTCAATGGCAAAAATCACCGGCAGTTTTTGCAGTGCCACATCATGGATGATCTGGTCATAAGCTCTTTGAAGAAATGTGGAATATATCACACAAAACGGTATCATTCCCCGTGCGGCCAATCCGGCAGAAAAAGTAACGGCATGCTGTTCGGCTATCCCCACATCAAAGGTGCGCCCGGGCAGCTCCTTCATCATCTTATTGAGGGATGAGCCTGTTGGCATGGCTGGTGTTACTGCCACTATCTTATCATTTTTTCGTGCCAGCTCAAGCACAGTTTCACCGAATACGGTCTGATATTTTGCAGGCAGATCAACCGGCGCGGGGATATTCTTGCCGGTTTTCACATCAAATATACCCGGAGCATGGAAGCGGATTTTATCGTCTTCGGCCTGCTGGTAACCTTTTCCTTTGGTGGTGATTACATGCAGTAACTTGGGCCCCTGTATATCTTTAAGGTCCTGCATGGTTTTGATGAGCTTTACAGTATCATGCCCGTCAACGGGGCCAAAATACCTGAAATTCAACGACTCCATGAAATTACTCTCATCCAGCAGCGTTGATTTGAGCATGCGCTGCATCTTTCGGGCCATCAGCCTGGGAGTTGGACCATGTGTCCCGAATTTACCAAGTACTTCCCAGGTAGCATCTTTCAGCCTGTTATAGGTTTTTGATGTGGTGATATCAAGCAGATATTCCTTCAGCGCACCAACACTCTTATCAATAGAAATTCCATTATCATTGAGTATGACAAGAATATTTGATTTAGAAACCCCGGCATTATTCAATGCTTCAAAAGCTTCGCCACCGGACATGGCTCCATCACCAATAATGGCAATATGCTGCCGGTCATTTTCCCCTTTCAGTTTGGCTGCTATGGCCATACCCAGTGCAGCCGAGATTGAAGTGGATGAATGCCCCACGCCAAATGCATCATATTCGCTTTCATTCATATTGGGAAACCCGCTAAGGCCACCGTACTGCCGGTTAGTGGTGAACTGATCTCTTCTGCCGGTAATAATTTTGTGCCCATAGGCCTGATGCCCCACATCCCATATGATCTTATCGTAAGGTGCATTAAATACATAATGCAGCGCAAGAGTTAGCTCTACCGTACCAAGGCTGGCCCCCAGATGCCCGGCATTTTTTGAAATGACTGCAATTATATATTCCCTGATCTCCTGAGCCAGTTGCTTGAGTTGTTTCTCATTCAGATTTTTGACATCTGAAGGAGAGTTGATTTTCTTTAATAGTTTGCCCGGAGCTCCCGTCATTTTTCTGTTTGTTTATATTTACAAAAATAATAAAAAAGCAAGCTTTTTTGAGCATGAGCCCACTTCGAAAGGTATGAATAAGTCAATAGCTTAAAACCAGCTTTTCGCGACCCTGGCGAAAGCCTGATTTTCAACACCTTCTCTTTAGGCCTGGGTAAAAGATGTTTAAAATCATTTTCGTCTGAGGCGAATCGGAGCTCAAACATGCTTTTCACAAGTTTGAATAACGAAGAAAATATCCTGCTGTTACCCTCCAATTGTTAAAGCTTCTTAATTAGCCGGCAAAATGGAATGGACAAAAAAAACCTGCCGGGTCTTAAATAATCCGGCAGGTTGTTTTTATGAAAATATCTACAGTCTATTTTTCTACGATAGCCTGGGTATCTCTGGCTATTACCAGCTCTTCGTTGGTAGTGGTTACTGTGATCTTCACCCTGCTGTTGTCGGTTGAGATCTCGGCATCCTCGCCGCGCAGTCCATTATTTTTAGCTTCGTCGATTTCAGCGCCCAGGAATTCAAGTCCTTCAACTGAACCGGCTCTTATAAGATCAGCATTTTCACCGATTCCACCGGTAAATACGATCATATCCACACCACCCATTGCAGCAGCGTATCCGCCTATATATTTTTTCACGCGGTAGCTATAGAGCTCCAGTGCTGCTTTGGCCCGTTCGTTACCTTTTTCAGCAGCTTCTTCAATATCGCGCATGTCATAAGACACACCAGAAACACCCAGCATCCCTGATTTCTTGTTCAGGATTTTATTGATCTCTGCTTTGCTCAGGTTTTCTTTATCCATCAGATAGAACACCACTCCAAGGTCCAGGTCACCACAGCGGGTTCCCATTACTAAACCTTCAATGGGAGTGAAACCCATGGAAGTATCCACTGAATCACCCTTGTTGATGGCGGCTACTGAAGCACCATTACCCAGGTGGCAGGTGATAATTTTCATGTCTTTCCAGTCTTTGCCAAGCATATTTGCAGCCTTTTCAGCCACAAACTTATGGCTGGTTCCGTGGAATCCATAGCGGCGCACGTTGTACTTTTCATAATACTCGTATGGAATGCCATAGAGGTAGGCCTTTTCAGGCATGGTTTGATGGAATGAAGTGTCGAAAACAGCCACTTGCGGTATTTCCGGCAACAGCTTTTCCATTGCCATGATACCTTCCAGGTTGGCAGGGTTATGCAGTGGTGCCAATTCAATGCATTCTTTGATATCCTTCTTTACCTCATCAGTAATAAGTGCACTTTTTGAAAAGTTTTCACCACCATGGGCCACACGATGTCCGGCAGCATCAATTTCATGTACATCTTTGATCACGCCATGCTCATCATCAGTAAGAGCATTGAGCACTTTGTCAATTCCTGTCTGGTGGTCAGGTATGGATAGTGTTTCTTTTACTTTTTCCTTTCCTTCCGGTTTATGATTAAGGATAGCATCATCCATCCCAACGCGCTCAACCAGGCCTTTAGCCAGTAGGTTGGCTTTATGGTTCATCTCTATCAACTGGTATTTGATGGAAGAGCTTCCACAATTCAATACTAAAACTTTCATCTGTCTATATTTTTTAATCGGTCTGATGAAGCATTCAAGCTTCATCTATATTATATTTATGTTTGATTTATTCTCTGTTAGCGGCCTGATTGGCAGTAATTGCAACCAGATTCACGATATCATCCACTGAGCAACCCCTTGACAGGTCGTTGATTGGTGCAGCCATACCCTGCAGGATTGGTCCTACGGCTTCGGCACCAGCCAGGCGCTGAACCAGCTTATAGGAAATATTACCTACTTCCAGGGTAGGGAAAACCAGCACGTTGGCTTTACCGGCTATGCTGCTGTCGGGTGCTTTTTTCTTCCCGATTTTTTCGATGATAGCAGCATCGGCCTGCAACTCGCCATCAATCTGTATTTCCGGTGCTTTTTCTTTGGCCAGGCGGGTAGCTTCCACTACTTTATCCACCATTTCGTGCTTTGCACTGCCTTTGGTAGAAAAGCTGAGCATAGCAACTCTTGGCTCAAAGCCGGCAATAGCTTTGGTGGTATTAGCTGTGGCCACTGCTATTTGTGCCAGCTCATCAGCGGTAGGATTTGGATGTACAGCACAATCGGCAAATACCAGGATGCCATCTTCACCGAATTCTTTTTTATCCAGCATCATGATGAATGCACCGGAAACAACGCTTATCCCGGGCAGTGTTTTCACCACCTGGAAAGCTGGGCGCAGCACATCACCGGTAGCATTTTCAGCTCCTGCAACCTCACCATCGGCATCTCCGTTTTTGATCATCAGGGTGGCCAGGTAAAGCGGGTCTTCTACCAGCTCCATAGCCTTTTCCTTTGTCATGCCTTTGTGCTTGCGCAGTTCCACCAGCAGATCAGCATAATCTTCTTTTTTATCATGATCTTTGGGATTTACCACCCGGGCTTTATCCAGGTTTTCCAGCCCCAGTTCTTCCGCTTTTTTGCTGATTTCATCCGGGTTGGCTGTGAGGATTACTTCGGCAAGTCCTTCTTTGAGGATTATATCGGCAGCTTTCAGTGTGCGTTCTTCAGTACTTTCAGGCAGCACAATGCGCTGTGGATTATCTTTGGCTTTGGATCGAATATCTTCGAGAAGTCCCATATTTATGCTATTTTTTAGATTGATTATAAATTATTTACGGCAATTCAGATTTTGCCGCCCAAAAGTAAGATTATTTTGTATGACTACCTAACGGGGAATAAGAAAAGTTGGGAAAGAAATAAAAAAAGGCATCCACCTCCTGGAGATGCGGTATTTTAAATATTCATCACCGCCCAATATTAACCGCTCGTATAAAGTTTATCCCATCTTTGGATCTGTCTTTTCTGTCTCTTTTCCTAATGTGTAGATATCCTGAAGCAACGAATTTTTCTTCATGCCAGTGAAAAGTTCTCATAGAAAACGGCCCCCTTGAGGGATTACGGTAATTTGTTTCAAATGATATGTGGTATTTAGTTTCACTTTCTTTTGTCCAGTTTTAGGCTTGGCATTATCAATTGCTTCTATTGTTTTTTAATTTGTAAAATATAAAACATAATCCTCCAGCAGCTAATCATCATGCTTCAGCTTGGTGAAATAGAATATCTGATCCCTTCCGCTAAGGAATGAGTCATTTTTTTTCACGGAAACATAGCCGGAAGCAATAAAGAAGTCATCATACCAATATTCCACATGAGTTTTATACTGGCCTCTGATCCGGCTGCTTTTAAATTGCGATTGCAGCTTATACTCCTCCTGCTCTTTGGGAGGTTCATCTTCTTCAATTGTTTTGCTCATGATAGATTCACCAATAGCGAACATGATCATAAGATGGTCTTTATGCGTTTCATGAATGGTGAGTCTCGGGATCATTCTCAGATCAAGGAATATTTTACCTCCCATATTAAAGGTTTCATTCCAGATAAGCTCGTCATCATCATTAAAGGCCATGAGAAAAGCAGTAATATAACTCCATCCCACATGTACTCTTTGGGTATGCATCTGGCCGTTAGAATAATAGGTGTAGGTCTCAAAGTATGGTGCTATTTGTTCGCCCACAAGCAGGTAACTTCCATCAGCCAGGTTATAGGATTCAGGATGGAAACGCATGAACGTTTTCTGCTTCACTGTAAATAATCCAAGAAAGCCTTTATGCCGGTTGTCGGCTCCCGTTAATTCCTTCATGGAATAATTTTCCTGCATATCCGACTCCAGGTCAGTGAAATAATTCATCACAATTCCTGATTGCACCCTGTGATCATCCTCTCCGTACATCCCTATATAAATGAGGCGGTTTTCACCGTGTTTGATAACACCAGGATAATCCAGTTCACGCTCTGTGCCCTGGTTTAACCACTTTGAATCTTTTACCTTTCCTGTATTATGGTCTATAACATATAGCATATGCTTGTTTCTTTGAGCATCCTCCGGCTTACGGATATCTGCCAGGTAAAGAATATTTCCCTTATTATCAGGAAAAGCGGATAAATATCCAATTCCTTTGCCTTTAACCGGGATCTTCACGACCTGGCTGCTATTGCTTTTTTCTGTGTCAAGTGCAAAAACAAAATCATTGGTTTTTTTCTTCAGGTATGAAAACAAAACCACCGGGCTGCAGCACTTGCTTATCAAGTTGATCTCAGCCTCTTCCAGAAAGAGGTAAAGCTTGTTGTCATGAGCGATCATCGATTTATAGTAATTCAGGTTGCCGGGGGCTATGATATGCCTGAGCAGGTTTACGCGCTCTTCTTTAGGTTTCGCCTTTTCAGGATTTATAGTAATGATATTGATCACCACATCATCATCAAAATCGATTAATTTTTTTCCTCTGACTTCTTTTCCATCACCAAAAACAACGTAAGCTTTACCGGTTTCCTCATCGTAATACTTGTCGAGAAAAAGCAGGTATTCCGGTACTGCCACAACTTCCGTCCATACTTCTTCCAGCTCCCTGTCAAAATATGAAATATGCCAGTTTAGCATTCCTTTTGGCGCGTCAACGCTATGATAAACTATCATCCCCTTATCTCCACAGGGAAGCGTGGTGAAATTTTTCCAGTCCTTTTTAACTTCCACATCAACCCTCACTGGTTGGTAGTGCTGCGATTGAACTGCAGCAAAGCCAAACAGCAAGCATGCTAAAATCAGAATTCTTTTCATTATCAGTTGTTTTTACTTTCACCCATAACCAAAAAAAGACAGGTGAATTCATTATTTACTCTAAAGCAAAAATACGGTTAATTCACCTGCGAAATGTTAAAATCGCAATTAAAATCCCGCCACTACACTGTTACGCAGAGGCGGGATTTCTTCGTCACACACAGGCCCTACCGTCTTCGCCTGGGATCAAATTCAATTTTATTGAAATAATAAACTCTATCTGCAAATTTTAATAATCCCTTTTCCTTCACTTCAGCAAACCCATAGGCAATGAAGCAGTTTCCATACCAAAGATCCGTCCGGCTACCGGTGGTTGATCTGACCTTCTTCTTTTTTCCGTAACCTGTACCAATTTGTTGCACCTTTTGTCGTGCATCTAGCTCTTCATCCTCCAGGCTGCTGCTGTATATTTCACCACCGTGGCTAAGAACAAGCCAGTAATTTAAATGATCCTCATCATTATCAGCTTTTGGGAAAACGGTTAAGTGAGGATAGGCCACCAACTCAGGAAACACCACGCCTTGCATATCAAACTTATCTGTTTCAAGAAAATTACCGTCAGATGAAAACTTCATGATGTAGGCATCTAAATATGTCCATCCGGCCAGCCTCTGTCTAATTCTTCCGTTATTGGAATAATCGGTTACAAAATAAGGTGTGGTTCTTTCACCTATTATCATAAAATCACCATCATTATTAATCTTGTGCACTTTTGGATGAAAAGATACAAACAACCTGTTTTTCAGTCCAAATCCATATGGAAAAATATTTTTCTGATGAAAGCTCTTTTTAAATACTTTTCCGGTACTGTTTCGCTGTATATTTATAACCTCTCCGTTTTCAATGATTCCTGTTGTAATGTGTACTTCTCCTTTTTGCTTACCGGTAACCAACGCGAAAACCTGCTTGTTTCCTTCATAATTCATAATGGTACCCAGCGAAACCATCTGGTGAACACCTTTATTTACATGTAAGGGTTTTGGTAATATTTTGCCTTCTTTTGTATCCAAAGTATAGAGCAGTACCTTGATTAGATCTTTTTCCTTTTTGTCATCCTCACTAACCAGTATGGAGATGTTACCTGATTCGTTTACCACAGAGTTTAGCATAAAGTACTTTGCTCCCCTGTTCTTGAACGTTAGCGGAACATCCTTTTTACCATCCTTTACTCCAAAGGCATGCCCGATGTAAATTTCATCTTCTTTATCATTACCAGCGAAAAGCATTCCGCACGGGCTAACTTTAGCTGATGCCGGATCGCCAAGAATATACAGCATACCGTTTTCCACGTACATGCTCTTGTAGTTAATATCTTCCAGTATATCGATCTTATACTTCTTAGCCTCAATACGGATGTCTTTTGATTTCAGGTCAATTTTTAAAATTTCTACCGGTACATCTTCATCATTTTTGATAATTTTTTGCACTACATTAACTGGAGAATAAAAAGTAAGCAGTACATAAAGTACCTGTTCGTCTTCATCATAATACTGATCAATGGCACCAAGGTCTTCATACACCTGATACCTGCCTGCCCATTCTTCCTTTAATTCGGAATTAAAAAATGTAAATACCCATTGATCCTTGTCCCGCTCATTGTCATAATACCTGTAAAAATTCATAATCCCCTTTTGCCCACAGGGAATCGAGTTCATATCATTCCAGTCGTTATCAGCTTCAATTTCTATTCTTGACTGTTCTGTTTCCTGGGCTTTTATTTGAAATATGCTTAAACTTAAAAGCACAGTAAATGTAAAAAGTACTGCTTGTTTCATAATAAATTGATTTTTTTGATTGGTTAATCAGATTTGTTTTCTGGTGACTAAAATAAAAAAAATATCACAGATTAAATAATTTTTTACAAAACAACTGCTTTGCCACAAGGCTTGGTGTATTCAAATTATTATGCCTTAGGGATATCAATAAAGCCAAGGGTGTTCACTATTTCTTGTATATCTCTACTATCTCAATCAGGATTAGATTTCTCCTGTTAAGCTTTTTCTTTTCCGTGAGGTCACCTGCCCTGAAGTGCCCTCCGATGTAGTATCGTTGAAACCATGGATAAACCGACAATAATGCATCCAGCAATGTATATTGTTGCAGGGTGTAAAAATACAATCCCCAAAAAGCAGCGCTGATAAGGAAAGAATTGGCCGCTTCAACAGGATACCCGGCATATAACTGCCCCAGGCCCGGAAGTCCCAGGCTGAGATACCTGGCCAGTTTTGGGTTAAGCCTGTTTACATCTTCCAGCTCCTGGAATAAAGAGTCCAGTACAATATGCTTGTGAAAAGAATTTGAATCAAGCGCATTTGAAAAGCTTTTGTAGGATTTGTCAAATTTCTCGTTCATGAAATAAATCAAGCCGGAATAAAAGGATCGTTGTTGCTCATATGAAGGTGGAAGAACGTTACCAAGACTGGCAAGCTCCATTAAAGCATAATTTGGCTGACCAGCCAAAATGTAAAGATGAGCCTTATCAAATACTACACTTTGTTTTATACTGTCGGAATTGGTAGCAGCATACGCCAGATCATAATAATAGACCGATTTTTTTAATGAAGAAGCAGCAAGATAACATTGAGCAAGCCTGTAATAGGATCTATCGCTGAACTGCCCGGTGCTGTCAAAGAACAGCACGCGCCTGTAGGCACTGATTGCCTGCTCATAATTCCCCTTGCTATACTGGCTGTTTGCAAACTCTAATGTCCCGTCAATGCTTTGCGACTGCGCTGCAGAAGAAAGAAACAGGCTAATAATTAATGTAAATATCCTCAACTTCATGTAATGTCCTGTGGTCGTGCTGATGATTATATTTATTGGCGGCTTTTCCGGAACCGTAAATATTCCCGATATAAAATCCTAAGCTAACTCCCCCGTATATCCAGCCATAAACGGAATTCACACCATTACGCTCAAATCCGCGATAGGACTGCCAGGCTGAAAGGCCAACAAAAACAAGACTCACCAGGCCATCCTTCCAGTATCCTGAATATATTTTCCCGAGCCCTGGAACTACCGTTGACAGCCCCATACTCAACCATGGCTTCTTGTAGTTGAAATTCCTGGCCTGATTGGCCAGTGTACGCATCCGCAAGTAATATATGCCGGCGGAAGTAGAGTCAGCATTAAGTATTTCATAGGCCGTCTGCCAGTCTTTTTGGTACATATTGACAGTAGCCTGGTAAAAATCTTTATCTTTCTGTGGAAGCTCGTGGTTTTCATTTAGAAAATGCCGGCATCTCTCAAACCGCCCTTCAAGTATCAACAGCTTACTATATTCATTTGCAAAAGGCCGTGGCATGGTGTCCCTGGCAGGGAAAAAATCTTCAAGCCTTACCAATGCAGGTTCCGCCATGCTTAAATGCCGGTAACTCTTGATTAACCTAAGCTTTGCCTGTTCATCGGCAGAATCCAGGAAAATTACCCGCTCATATTCCTGCGATGCCAGCTTATACTCGTGTGAAAGATACAGGTATTCGGCGTATTTTCGCGAATTCTGAAGATCGTAAAGGTTTTGTGCAGACATGCCTACGGCAATGAATGCAAAAATGATTAAAAGACTGCTACTTTTCATAAGTTAAATCATAGGAAAAATTTCTCACTGGATCAATAAGCAGATGCTCCTGCTCATGAATCTCATAATGCTCGGGACTGAAGGTGTTGCAGCGGGAAAACCTGTCGAAAAAATTTATCAACCCCATCAGCATTCCCTGTGTTTTTATTGCCTGAACGGCATAAACCGAGCATGAAGGGGTGAAGCTACAGGAACTGGCATCCTGAGATGATATAAATCTTTTATAGAAAAGGAACAAATAAGAAGTTATAAATTCGATTTCATTACTGTGGTCAGTTATCTGAGAATAATCCACAATATTATTTGCTGCCGGTTTTAGCTGCCGCTGGATCTGACCCAGCTGATAATTATCCTGGCTAAATGCTGATAGGCTACAGGCCAGGAATACGATAATTATAATACTCCTCATTTCCTGTATTGTTTATTACTACATTACGATAGGTTGTAATGCGTGTGTTTATTACCTCACCCTTCTGATAGTCGAACTGTAAAACCCGTGTAGGAAACCCCACACCTTTAATATTTACATAATTTTCAAAAATGTGTTTTGAAATCATATTGCCTTCTACATCAAACGAAACCATTCCCTGCAGGTTTTTATCCACCTGCGAAAGCATGATCTTGCTTTTCTGCTCCACCATTTGTTCCGGCAGCTTCCATGTGGAAATCACTTTATCACCTGATTTCTCCACCTCTTCCAGTTCAAAAGGAGTTTCTCCGAGGCCGAAATTATCCAGTGAACCCATCAGGGAAAGGTGAAAAATACTGAACTTCACCAGGTGGCTTACTTTTGTTTCCGATCTCACTTCCCCATCCTGTATAGCTAACATTCCTTCCGGTGTCATAACCAGTACCGATTTTCGGGGAAAAGTTATGTCATAAACGATCTTTTTTTGATTCAGATCATAATACACCCTGCCGGAATAAAGCTTCTGCTTCCCGTCAAAGGATCTTTCCTTCACGGTAAAGTCTGCCTCTATGCGACTGTACATCTGGGCGAATGAAAAAGGTATAAAAGCAAAAAACTGAAACGTTATGAGCAGAATTATGCTTTTATACCTGTATCGAAACTTATAGTACTTCACTACTAACTAATTTACTATGGGTATGTGGGTGTAGTATTCACTGTTGTTACTGCATTTGCCACTGCGGTCCAGTAAATAGCATTTATTATACCATTAATAACCACATTAGTAATAACACCAATCCAAAAAGAAGTTTTTTCATCTTTTCTGGCTCTGTCATCAAGAACAACAACGAAAAATCCAACCGGGCAGCACAGGAATCCCCATGCAAATGCACCCCATTCAATATCACCAAAATCGAATTTCAATGGTGATGACTGCATGTTGAAATTGGAGTTAAACTCAAGCTGTACATCTGCCAGCGTTACTCCCTGGTTGGCATTAACATATGCCTCAAGCTGGTTCAGCTCGGTAAATTCCTGCTCAACCTGATTTTTGTCATAGCTGAACAGCTCATCAGACGTTGTTCCGCTAAAGGCTACTGAAGAAATCAGCAACAACATAAAACTGAATAAAATTCCTTTTTTCATAAGTAAGTTTGTTTTTGTTAATATAAAATTTCAATATTCCTTCTTCGTTTTTAATTGTCAAAGTTATAGCAATGCATTTTTAAATGCAACAAAATACGCCACTAAATTATAAAAAAATTTAGAAATCCAGTTAAATAAAATGCGAACCAAAAATATCATTGAGTCCAGCCTAAAAAAGGCTCATTTGATTTTTATCGGCTTTTTGCCCCGATCCGCCGAAAGACAGATGAAGCATAAGTTCAGCAAATTCAATTTGTCTCATCTCCTTATCATAAGAGAAAATATCCTGTGGCGATGGTGCGCTGGAAGCTACCCTGAAAGCAGCCATCAAAAAAAAGGAGCACAAAAAACCGTTTCATGATGTA
>JBEPXQ010000015.1:10515-13172 GCA_041641835.1 Bacteroidales bacterium | reverse complement strand
CTGCTCACCTTCATCATAAACATTTTCTGTTTTTTGATATGCCCTCATAAAATCCTCTGTGTAATCACCGGAATCCCAGGCATTCATCTTCTGATTGACTTTAACCTTACGGGTAAAAAACATGATCTGATGATCTGGTGACAGAACAGCCAGATATTCATCCTTTTGAGAGCTTACTCCTTTTACCGGCTTTGGCTCGAAAGGAACTTCATTGGAAAATATTCTGGCATTAAAGATGGCCTTCTTATGCATCTCATCAGCATACTTAATATCATTTTCAGTTACCCTGCGTTGCCCCTCAAGGTCGCTGGTGAGGAACTTATCATAGAATTCCCCTGCCTTCTTCCATTCCTCTCTTCCGTAATAAATCTCAGCCAGGTAAAAATATGATTTCACATCGGCCTGTGGGCATATCCTCACAACCTCATTAAAGCTCTTTTCTGCTGAGCGCAGGCTCCCCATGCGATATTGAGGATTGATATTTATGTATGCCTTTAAAAGGTGAGCTTCATAGTTATCCGCAGACTCATCGATGGATTTCCGAAGGTATTCCAGTGCATCCTTAAATTCAGCTTCCAGGTATTTCTTTCTTCCCTTATCGTAGAATTTTTCAGATTTCTTTGAAATTTCAACCTCACATTCCTGTTGAGCATTCAGGTGGAAAACTCCTGCAATCAACAGTAACAGCAGTAAGCATATATTTTTGTTCATACCTCTATAGTCTTTACAAAAATTCCTCAAATTTCGCATTTTTTCTTTTTCCCTGCTCTTCCCGGGTCACGGAAAAGCTTATTCAAAATGCTTTTCATTTCTTTTATCTGAAAATCAGATAGCAGAAAACAATACGATTTTTATTCCAAATTAAAACGATAAAAAAGCTCACTTATGATATCCGGGAGGATTTTGACCACAATAAATGATCCGCAATTACCAGAGTTGCCATCGACTCTACGATCGGCAGTGCTCGTGGCACAACGCACACGTCATGGCGGCCATATATTTTCAGCTTCACCGGTTTTCCTTCTGAATTCACCGTGTCCTGCGTCTGATTAACTGATGCCACCGGTTTAAAGGCCAGTCGGAAAAGAATATCCTCACCATTTGATATTCCGCCCTGTATGCCACCTGAATGATTGGTTTGCGTGATAATATTAGTGTCCTTACTAATAAAAGCATCATTATGTTCTGAGCCGAACATATCCGCGGCAGCAAAGCCTTCCCCATATTCAAACCCTTTCACGGAATTGATGCTCATCATGGCCGCTGCCAGGTCAGCGTGCAATTTATGATAAACGGGTTCGCCAAGCCCGGCAGGAACACCTGTTATCCTGCAGCCAACAACACCTCCGGCTGTATCTCCCTGCTCGCGCAACTTTTTCATCAGCTGCTCGATCTCTTTCACCCTGCTCTGATCAGCAAAACCATACAGCTGATCCTTACAATTCGAAATATCATTGAGTTCCGCTTCCGCTTTTATTCCACCTATTTGGGTTACAGCAGATATAACGCTGATATCGTTCAACTTCAGCAGTTGATATACCAGGGCTCCGGCCACTACCCTAACAACCGTCTCCCTTGCTGAGGCACGTCCGCCACCACGATAGTCGCGGAATCCGTATTTCCTTTCCCAGGTAAAATCAGCATGCGAAGGCCGGTAAATATCCTTCAAATGATCATAGTCTGACGACCGATGCTGCTTGTTGGTAATCGTAAAGGCCAATGGGCTTCCGGTTGTTTTACCCTGAAATATACCTGAAAGCCAATTAACTTCATCTGCTTCTGTCCGTGCTGTGCCTCCTTCGTTTTTTTGAGGCTTGCGCCTGTCAAGCTGTTGCTTTATGAAGCTGAAATCCACCTCCAAACCGGCCGGAAGCCCGTCAATCACTCCTCCAACTACAGGCCCGTGTGACTCGCCAAAGCTGGTAAGCGTCAGTATGTTTCCGAAAGTATTAGCGCTCATGGGCTGTAATGATAAGTTTTTTGGTAATCACTGATTGTTTTCCACTAATTCTGACAAAATAAAGACCCGGACTCAGGTTCAGCTTAATATCTGAATTGGCAGGCAAACTACTGATTAACTCTCCTCCCGGATTATAAAGCTGAATAGTTTCATAACCCACATAGGATGGCACGTCAATGTAAAAGCTTCCGCCAGAAGGATTTGGCATTATAAAGAAATCTTCTTTGGTAAATTCATCAACACCTACCTTACTTGAGCTATAGCTTATTTCGAAGCCATCAGCAGTATTATCAGAATTGGTTGAGAACACTACCAGCATTTGCCCTGTGGGCGAATGAACCTTGAAGTTTTGGGTATTCCCGTGGTATTTTCCCAGTAATGTTCCCGGGCTGCCAGTTGGATCATAAAATGCCAGGAAATCATCAGAGTTATATGTGTCCAGCATAGTCACTTCAGCTTCTACAGCTGTGGCTCCCTGCGGATTGATAAACCATTTGCAGAATGTATTATTGCTATAGGGATATATACCTGATCCATCAGTTATTGTTCCACTCACGTCCGACAATACCGTCATAGAGTTGCAATAAACCGGGGGTACGCTTATATAATTGGCATGAAATCCTTTTCCCCTGATGCTGTTGTCGGAGCTGAAAGTAACAAACAGTTTTGCGCCAGAAGAATAAATGATATTAGATAA
>JBEPXQ010000015.1:0-10505 GCA_041641835.1 Bacteroidales bacterium | reverse complement strand
CTGATGGTGTCACCTCCGTTTTGCAGCTGTATCCGGCTAAATTCAAGCTTTATATGATCAACCGGGCTTGCAGGATCAATCAGCCAGCTACAGTTTGTGTTATTGTGATAATTATAATGCCCACTCCCATCTTCAAAAGAACCCGACAAAGCACTCAACAGCTTTGGCGAGCCACAATGCTGCGGATAGCTACTGCCCGGTACCATGTGAAATATAGCCCGCTGCCCGTAGCTATAGTCTCCGGCTCCGGGAGTAAGTGAGGAAATATAATAATAGCCATCGTAAGAACCCGACCAGCCCCAGTTAAAATGAAAATGATCAGCACCCTGGTAACCATCAAGATTAAATGCATGACCTGCTCCGTTTTGCGGATACCCGGCATATATCAACGGACGATCATGATCTATCTCGTTTCTTATCATATTTTTCCACTGTGTATTGGTATAATCATCCTTTGATGCTAAAAAAGCGGAGTCAGCATAATTGAAATAAGCGGGCATAGCAGTCATTACCCTATACACCGAAGCACCGGAGCCATTAGGGCTGAATCCCATTTCCACAGCAACTCCGCAGTGGTACATGAGCTCTGCTATCTCATCATTCTTTTTGCCTGCCGGGTCATCCATCATTTTGCTGTATTCATAATTTGCCGCTGAAAAATCAGCTGTCAGGCTTCCATAGGTATAATGGTAATAGCCATGGTTGCCCGAACCTGAGGAGGGATAGCGGTAATAGTATATCAATTGTGCCATACTCACAGCAACACATCCGGCATAAGCATGTCCTCCCGGGCCAAATTGGTCGGCAGGAGCCATCGCATTAAATGGCCAGTCCTGGTTCCAGATACAGCTAAGCAGAGGTCGTGCTGTTCCTTTACTACCTTTGTAGCCTCCGCTCTTTAGCGATGCCCATATATTTTTAACTTCGGAAGTTGCTTCAAGACCGTTTTCTTTAATTTGAATTAGCTCACTAATGCTTTTTTCCATCCAGCCCCTTACTGATGAATGTGCTTCCTGCCAGGAAGGCGCTTTTTTATTACCATACCCAAGTACCGGGTATGCATCATCATCAGCTGAGATAAATATAAATCCCTTACCTCCAACATGGAATAGATAAATTAAAGTATCATTATTTCTGGTGATATAATCAGTTGAAAATATTTCAAGCGGTCCGCTATTCTCCACTACCTGCCCGTAAAAATTGAGTGCCACAACGGCAGCCTCCTTCTCTTTCACCTGGCCTGCACTCAACACGAACACACTAGCTAGCAACATAATAGAAAGTAAAATCTTCCTCATAGGGATGAACAATTTAATAAATATTGATGTCAAAAATACAAAAGAAATCCCAGCATGTCCAACATCATATGCGCGGATTTTGTTACTTTCGTGAACCGTACTTTAAAAGAGATAATATATGATAACGCTGATTCGCAACATAAAGCAACTCATACAGGTTGAGGAAGAAAGTCGCAAATGGGTAGCCGGTAAAGAAATGGCTTCATTAAACACCATAGACAATGCCTATCTGCTGATAGACGGGAATAAGATTGCTGATTTCGGGCCGATGGATAACCTGAACACAGCAAAAGCCGACAAGGTGATTGATGCAACAGGCTCGCTGGTAATGCCTGCCTTTTGCGACCCACACACCCACCTGGTGTTTCCCGAAACCCGTGAAATAGAATATATCGATAAGATAAAAGGTTTATCGTATGAGGAGATTGCAAAACGTGGAGGTGGAATACTAAACTCAGCTCGGAAGATCATAGAAAAAAGCGAGGATGAGCTGTTTCAAAGTGCAATGAAGAGGCTGGATGAGATAACCGGATATGGCACAGGTGCCGTGGAGATCAAAAGTGGTTACGGCCTCACCCTGGAAGGCGAAATGAAGATGCTTAGGGTGATAAAACGACTGAAAGAAGCAAGTCCGCTCACTATTAGATCTAATTTCCTTGGCGCTCATGCAGTGCCTATGGAATACAAAAAAGACCAGGGTAAATATGTTGATCTGATCGTGAATGAAATGATCCCGGCGGTTGGCAAAGAAAAGCTGGCAGATTTTATCGATGTTTTCTGCGACCGTGGCTTTTTTACTGTAGAAGAAACCGATCGCATACTGGAAGCCGGTGCCAAATACGATATCATACCTAAAATACACGCCAATGAGCTTGATTATTCAGGAGGGATTCAGGTAGGTGTAAAACACAAAGCGCTATCGGTTGACCATCTGGAATATACCGGCGATGACGAAATTGAAGCATTAAAAGATTCGGGTACCATGCCCACATTGCTTCCCGGAGCATCTTTTTTCCTGGGGCTGATATATGCTCCTGCCAGAAACATTATTAATGCAGGATTACCGGTAGCCATGGCATCTGACTTTAACCCCGGCTCCTCTCCTTCTGGAAATATGCAGTTCATTTTATCTCTTGGATCAATTGCTTATCGTATGCTTCCTGAAGAAGGCATTAACGCGGTTACACTCAATTCGGCATATGCCATGGGCGTGGAAAAGGAACTGGGATCAATTGCTAAAGGAAAGAAAGCCAATCTTATTATAACTAAGGAAGTTCCCAACTATGAATTTTTACCCTATTATTACGGAACAAACAAGGTAAAGCATACCATCATAGAGGGAGAAATCAGAAATTTAAACGTGTAAAATCAAGATAATCATGAAAAAGATCATCGAATGTGTGCCTAACTTCAGCGAAGGGCGCGATATGGATGTGATTAAGCAGATCACTGATGAAATAGAAAATATTGAAGGAGTTAAATTGCTGGATGTTGATCCGGGTGCAGACACAAACCGTACTGTGGTTACCTTTGTAGGTACTCCCGAGGAGGTGAGCGAAGCTGCTTTTCAGGCAGTAAAAAAAGCTTCACAACTTATCGACATGAGCAAACATTCTGGTGCCCACCCAAGGTTTGGAGCAACCGATGTCTGCCCGATGGTTCCTGTTTCAAATATTACCATGGAAGAAACTGTGGAATATGCCAGGAAGCTGGCAGAGCGCATCGGAAATGAGCTGGACATCCCTGTTTATTGCTACGAGCATGCTGCATACGAAGAAAAGAGAAAAAACCTGGCCAATTGCCGCGCCGGAGAATATGAAGGTTTAAAGGAGAAACTTGCCAGGCCGGAATGGAAACCCGACTTTGGCCCCGCTGAATTTAAACCCAAATCAGGTGTTACTGCTGTTGGCGCACGTGATTTCCTGGTGGCCTTTAATGTTAATCTTAACACCACATCCACCCGCCGCGCAAATGCCATTGCCTTTGATGTCCGCGAGAAAGGACGTGTAAAACGCGAAAGTGGAAAACTCACAGCAAAACCGGTACTGGATGAAAACGGCAAGAAGGTATGGATCCCCGGCACTTTAAAATCAGTGAAGGCCATTGGTTGGTTTATTGATGAATATGGTGTTGCCCAAATTTCCATGAACCTCACCAACATCAGCATTACTTCTGTACACGAAGCCTTTGATGAGGTAACTAAAAAGGCGGACGCCCGTGGAATACGTGTTACCGGATCAGAACTGGTGGGTCTTATTCCCAAACAGGCCATGCTGGATGCCGGTAAGTATTTCCTGCGCAAGCAGCAGCGATCACTCGGAGTTTCAGAGGATGAATTGATTAAAATTGCTGTGAAATCAATGGGTCTTGACGATCTGAAACCCTTCAAAACTGAGGAAAAGATCATTGAGTATATTATGGAAGAAGACCAGGGAGATCAGCTTGTGGATATGGACCTGACCTCCTTTGCCAATGAAACTGCTTCTGAAAGCCCTGCTCCCGGGGGAGGCTCTATCTCGGCTTACGTGGGCGCACTTGGCGTGTCACTGGGAACCATGGTGGCAAATCTTTCATCCCATAAAAGAGGCTGGGATGACCGTTGGGAAGAATTTTCAGTGGTAGCAGAAAAAGGCCAGCAAAAGAAAGATGAACTGCTATGGCTGGTGGACGAAGACACAAGGGCATTCAACAAAATCATGGATGCTTTTCGCCTGCCTAAAAAAACCGGAGAAGAAAAAGAACTGCGTCAGCAAGCCATCAACGAGGCAACAAAATATGCCATCGAGATACCTTACAGGGTAATGAAAACATCCTATGAATCAATGGAGGTTATGAAACAAATGGCTGAAAAAGGAATGGAAAGCTCCATTTCCGATGCAGGCGTTGGGGCTATCTGTGCCATGGCAGCTATCAGAGGTGCCTACCTCAACGTGAAAATCAATACTAAAGATTTTGATGATACTGCATTTAATGACGAGATACTGGCGAAAGCTAAAACCCTGATTGAAAAAGCTGAAAAGACTGAAAAAGAAACAATAGAGTTGGTAGAGAAAAAATTATAATCCCTGCCCGAAAACAATAAGGTTGTCACAGTGGTTTATTCGCGGAAATCATGTGACAACCTGTTTTTATTATGGAAAACCTGTTCAATTTCGGATTATTCGTATTCACTTCCTTTATAACCCTGGTTAATCCACTGGGTGTGATGCCGGTTTTTATGAGCATGACAGCCGATCTGGAAAAAAAAGAAAAAAGAAAAACTGCTATAAAAGCTATAACTACCGCCTTTGCTACCTTGTTGTTATTTGCCTTCGGGGGTGAGTTTCTATTCCATTTCTTCGGAATATCAACCGATAGCCTAAGGGTGGTTGGAGGGGTGATTTTCTTCATTATGGGGTATGAGATGCTGAACGCCCGGTTGAGCTCCTTCAAAGACAGCCCCGAGAGTGTTACCAACTATGTGGATGATATTTCCATCACACCGCTGGGAATCCCAATGCTGGCAGGCCCCGGCTCTATTACTAATGCCATTGTACTGATGGAAGATGCCAGCGGTTTCAATTCGACTATGATTTTCATTATAGCACTACTTATAACTATGCTGGTGACATTGCTCATGCTTTTGGGCGCCTCAGAAATTACAAAATTTCTTGGCCGGACAGGAACCAAAATCCTAATGAAAATCATGGGACTGATCGTGATGGTTATCGCTGTTGAGTTTTTCTTCGCGGGTTTAACTCCTTTTATTCAAAATTTATTACACTAACACATCTACCTTATCAATATACCCTAATCCAACACCTGGCAATAAAGGGATACATTTAATTATTCGGTTTTGACAATGCTTTCCTGAATATTACAGGCAGTTTTTCAATTAAGCCTTTTTTAATGGCTTTTTCATGAGGGAAAAGTAGCACAAAACTGCCTTAAAATGGCAAAGAATATCCTCAGAAATCCAGAAAAAACACATGAAATCATCTAAAAAAGCCAGAAAATAGCACTTAAAATGATTTTTTTCTAACATGCTTTCATCCTGCTGCACAGCCCCTTAACCCGCTTTAGTTCATAACCATAAATTTTTTTTTGCCTAAACTATTTGTGCTGCGTTAATTTATTATTAATTTTATCCCCAAACATTAATTGTCTAACTAAATCCAGTTCTTATGAAAAAAATTACGCTACTACTTGTAGGCCTGCTATTTATAGGCTTACAAGTATTACAGGCACAAAACCGGACGATCACTGGTACGGTTACCAATGAAGAAACCGGGGAAAGTATGCCCGGTGTCTCAGTAGTTGTTAAAGGAACAACCACAGGTACTACCACTGATTACAACGGTAATTTTAACCTGGTAGTTAATGAAGATGCTGATTCGTTGAAGTTCTCTTTTGTGGGATTTGTCCCCAAAGTAGTTCCAATCACATCTTCAAACACCTACAATGTCACCCTGGTATCATCCATACAGGATATTGAAGGGGTAGTTGTTACCGCACTTGGTATCAAGCGGAACAAGAAAAAGCTGGGATACGCCGTATCCACAGTGGGTGAAGAAGAGTTGACCAAAACGCAGACTCCTGATGCGATTACCTCTCTGCAGGGAAAGGTTGCAGGGGTTAACATCAACAGCGTTAGTGGACAGCCCACAGCTTCATCAAGTGTAGTACTCAGGGGTTACTCTTCCGTTAATGGAAACAACCAGCCTCTGTATGTTGTGGATGGTACGCCCATCAGCAACAGCGCCAATCAGCAGTCGGATGCCCTTAACAACCAGATTGACTTTGGTAACGGTGCATCATCAATTGATCCGGCTAATATCGCATCAATCGACATCCTGAAAGGTGCCGCGGCAACCGCCCTTTACGGCTCAAGAGCAGCCAACGGTGTGATCATGATCACCACCAAAAGCGGCGCCAAAAAGCAACGCCTGCGCGTTCAGGTTTCAAGTAGTGCTACATTTACAACTCCATTGCGCCTGCCACAGTTGCAAAACAGGTACGGACAGGGATGGAGCGGCCTCTGGGCTTCCAACGAAAATGGTAGCTGGGGACCTGCCTTCGACGGCGAAATGCGCCTTTGGGGAAATACGGTTGATAACTCCAGGCTCCTGAAGCCTTTTGAAGCTCAGGAAGGAAACCTCAGAGATTTCTTCGACTGGGGCCAGCGTTACAAAAATAGTGTTACGGTAAGCGCAGGCGGTGAAAACAGTGCTTTCTATGCATCATATGGAAACACTTATGCCGACGGATATATTCCCACTGACAATGACAAGCTCAATCGTCATGCTATTTCTCTTAAAGGTTCTGTTTCATCAAAAAGTGTTACAGTTACAGGAAATATCCATTATATCAGGCGTGATGCAAGTGCAATTGCAGCCGGACAGGGAGGCGATGCAGCCACACTGTTCCAGGATATCATGCAGATACCTCGCGATTTAAGTATCGTGGATATGGAAGACTATGAAAATAAGTTCTACAATATTAATAACTTCTATACACCTTATGCCACCAACCCTTATTTTATTATCAATGAAAATGGTAATGAACTCGGCAACGACCGCGTGTATGGAAACCTTACAACTGATATTAAGCTGACAAATAACCTCCATCTTTTCTGGAGAATCGGTGAAGATATCGACAATTCAACTATCAAGATATGGAATGCTATTGCGATTCCTGATGATGACAGCCCTAACTCAACAAAGCAGGATATCCCGGGTAATGTAATTGAGCAATCAACTACCCGAAGGGAGCTCAACAGTGACCTGAGACTGAATTACAACAACAAGTTCATGGACAACATGATCGACTTTAGCACTGTTGTAGGTCTTAACGTGAACAATCGCTATTTCAAAAGGGTAACTGCAGAAGTTGCCAGCCTTGATATTCCAGGTTTTTACAACCTTGCAAATAGCAGCGATGATCCACAAGCAAATACATTTTTACAAAGAAGAAGACTTCTCGGATTGTACGGACAGGCTGAAGTAGCTTATAGCGATTATTTATTCCTCACAGTGACTGCCAGAAATGACTGGTCATCAACACTGCCAGAAGAAAACAATTCTTTCTTCTATCCCGGTGTTACACTTGGATTCATTCTTACCGACGCCTTCCCTGCCTTACAGGATTATGCCACTTACCTGAAGGTACGCGGTGGATGGGGAAAAACCGGTAATGATGCTGCTCCATACCTGATCAACTCAGTAATAATACCATCCGTTGTTAACTTTGGCTTTGGTACATTTAACTTCCCACTGGGTGGTGTAAGTGCATTTGAAGTTAGTAACCTGATTGGAAACAAAAACCTTGAACCTGAGATTACCAGCGAGTGGGAAGCAGGATTCGATTTCCGTTTCTTCGAGAATCGTCTGGGACTTGACCTGGCATATTATAACAGGTCCACTGACGGGCAGATATTCCAGGTGCCACTGGCTTCAAGTACCGGTTACCGCTCACAAACACTGAACTTTGGTGAGGTTTCCAATAAAGGTGTTGAGATCCAGTTAATGGGTGAGCCAATCCGCAATGACGACTTCAGTTGGGAGATTACCTATGTATTTGCCAAAAACAACAACAATGTAGAAGAACTTCCTGAAGGCCTTGATCAGGTGCTGATCAATACTTCCTATGGAATCGACTTTGTTGCTGAAGAAGGTAAACCTCTTGGCGTTTATTACGGACATCAGGCTAAAACCAATGATCAGGGGCAAATTATCGTTGATAACAATGGTATCCCAAAAACAGCCGCTGAAAAAGAAGAATATGGTAACGGTCAACGCGACTACACCATGGGTCTGAACAACAATTTCCGTTACAAAAACTGGAGCCTCGGCTTCTCATTTGATTATCGTAAAGGTGGCTTGATGTATGCTTACACAGCACGAATTAATTACTTCGTGGGTAATGCTACCAACACCATCTATAATGACCGCCAGCCTTTCGTTGTTGAGAATTCAGTACAGGAAATTGACACAGATGGAGACGGAACATATGATAAATATGTTGAAAACACGACACCTGTTGACCGTGCTAACATCTTCACCTACTGGAACCAGACTGACAATGAAATGATATCCAGAGAACACGTTGTAGATAAAACATTCCTGAAATGGAGAGATATCACCTTGAGCTATAAACTGCCCAACAGGTGGTTCAAAGACTTCCTCATTTCCAGCGCTAATGTTGGCCTTTATGGAAGGAACTTAATGATCTGGACACCGGAAGACAACAACTTTGTTGATCCTGAAATGTCCACATTTGGTAACGACCTTTATGGTGCATTTGGTGAGTTTGCCGGTGCCCCATCTGCCAGGTCTTTCGGAGTAAACATTAGAGTAACCTTTTAAAAACCAGATGAATTATGAAGAACATACTTAAAATAACAATAATAGCAAGCCTTATCGTTGGATTGTTCGCGGGTTGCGAAGAATTTCTGGATGTCAATGACGATCCTAACAACGCTACTGAGGCTACAGCAGGCCAGTTATTTCCTGCTGCAACTGCATCAGCCGCGGGGGTAGTTGGAGGACCCTGGGCTATTGCAGGTAGTGTATTCAGCCAATATGCCACACAGGCAAACGCCTCTAACCAATACAAAGGTTTTGCTTCACTGGATGTTAGTTCCGAGGACCTTGACAGATTCGCATGGGAAGAATTGTATTCCGGTGCCTTGAACGATTTCAAAGCTGTGAAGGAAAAAGCCGAAGAAAACTCCGACTGGAGCTATTACCTGATGGCCACAACCATGCAAAGCTACGTTTTCCAAATGCTGGCCGATCTTTACAACCAGATACCTTATTCTGAAGCCCTGATGGGCGCAGATGGTCTGAACCCTGCCTATGATGGTGGTGAAGCAGTATATAACGGTATCCTTACTGATCTGGATGAAGCATTAGGTAAAAATCTTGATGGAAGCTCAGTTACTAACCCCGGAGCAAGAGATTTTGTATTCCAGGGTGATATGGATGCCTGGGTGCGCTTTGCAAACACACTCAAACTTAAAATCCATCTGCGCCAGCGTTATGTTAATGACGCCGAGTCGCAGACTGCCATTACTGCTATGTTCAACAACGGAGATGAATTCCTTGATACGGATGCCAATATGGATGTTTTCGTTGACCAGGACAGTAAGAGTAATCCTTTCTATGAAAGAGACCGCAGACAGCTTAACACGCCTAATAACCTCCGGGCTAGTGAAACCATGTTTGATTTCTTCGAAAATAATTCTGATACCAGATTGGAAGAAATCTATATGGAATCAGCCAATGGCGGATATTCCGCTATGCCGCATGGCGGACACAACCTGCCAACTACGGTTATCGATCCTGACGATATTTCTGTACTATATGTAGGCCCAACTGACCCTGTTCCATTTATCTCAGAAGCTGAAAGTTACTTCCTGCAGGCTGAAGCTGCCCTGATCTACAACCTTGGTGATCCCAAGCTGATGTATGACCTGGGAGTGCTGGCTGCATTTGCCCACTTCGGCCTTGACGGATCATCCTTCATTGCCAGCGGTGGTGCCTACGAATATCCTTCAGCAGGTACACAGGATGATAAGCTGGAAGCCATTATCACCCAGAAATGGGCCTCAATGGCACAATATCAGGGTATGGAAGCCTGGACTGAATGGAGAAGAACAGGATACCCGGCTTTCTTTGCCGAGCCTGTAAACACTGTATTAGCTGCAGGTGAATATATTCAGCGCTTGCCCTTCCCTGATTCAGAATACAGGTCTAATTCAAGTACGCCTACCAGTCCATCTCTCACAAGCAGAGTATGGTGGGATATAACCACAAATACTGTAAACTAAAAAATTTAACGCTATGAAAAAACTCTTGAAATATAGCAGCATCTTATTTATTGTCGCGATTATTTTCGCGGGCTGCGAAAAAGAAACAGAAGGCATATCAAAAGTAACCGAGTTCCCGGAATTTGATATGACCGGAGACGAATACTACTTTATTGAAGTAGGAACCGGTTTTACAGATCCCGGTATTAAAGCCTATGAAGGTGGTTCTGAAGTAACGGTTCAAACAGCTGGTACTGTGGACGACAATACACCGGGAGTATATACTCTTACCTACACCGCTACCAACAGCGACGGTTATTCAAAAAGCATTTCACGCACTGTAATCGTTTATGATGGCAATATCGCGGCTAATGACCTTAGCGGCAATTACTACGGTGGGTATTACGGAGATGCCAATA
>JBEPXQ010000014.1:0-13652 GCA_041641835.1 Bacteroidales bacterium | reverse complement strand
TGAGGATATCGGCCGACATGGCTACCAGCATTTCATTTTCATGTGCTTTATCGATGAATGCCTTGTAATCATGAATTTCTCCATTAACATCCGGATACTGGACTATGGCACCAAAGAATTCATCAGACAGCTCCACCTGATTAAAGACGCCATAAACCACCTCAATTCCCACAGGTACCGCACGTGTTTCGATTACGTCTTTTGACTGGGGAAATATTCTTTCATCCACAAAAAACTTATTGGCACCTCTTTTTTTGGCTTTTCTCGACCTGGAATCAAAGGCCATTGACATTGCTTCGGCAGCGGCAGTAGCTTCATCAAGCAGCGAGGCATTGGCCATCTTAAAGCCTGTAAGATCCGAGATCATTGTCTGGAAATTCAGCAGAGCTTCCAGGCGTCCCTGTGAAATCTCAGCCTGGTAAGGTGTATAGGAGGTGTACCAGCCCGGGTTCTCCAGTATATTGCGCTGGATTACGCCCGGAAGAATGGTATTGTAATAACCAAGACCAATATATGTTTTATAGATCTTGTTTTTTGCTCCAATTGATTTTATATGATCAATATATTCTTTTTCATTGATCCCCTGTGGAAGATCAAGTGGCTTTTTCATTCGGATGGATTTGGGTATCGTATTATCGATCAGTTCATCCAATGACCCCACTTGGATCTTTTCCAGCATGCCGGGAATCTCATCTTGTTTCGGCCCATTATGTCTGCGGGAAAAATTATTGGTTATCATAGCTTCTTTTTTTAGAATGGATAATAGCTCTCAAAATTACAGTTATTTTGGAAATTAACAACGAAGATAGGTTAAGTATATCTTCATTGCTATTCATTTTCTGTGAGAAATATTTGAACAAACAGCAGATGAGAAAAGTTTTTGCTCCTGTGTCAATATTAAAACAAAAAACAGGCCGGTTGATTTCAGCCGGCCTGTAGTAAATATTACAAAAAGTATGTTTATTTCTGTCGCATTTTACTGGGAATACGCATGCTGTAGAAGGAGCGGTAAACGAAGATCAGACCAACAATAAAGAACCCAATTCCAATGATGCTTGTATAATCAAAATTCCCGGAATTTTTGGCTGCCTGGCTAATCATAACGGCAATTTCCACGGCCAGTAATCCAAAAAGTGTTGAAAACTTGATGATGGGATTTAACGCAACCGATGTAGTATCTTTATAGGGATCTCCAACAGTATCGCCTACTACAGTGGCTTCATGCAGAGGCGTACCTTTTTCACCCATATCCACTTCCACCAGTTTTTTGGCATTATCCCATGCACCACCGGCATTGGCCATATAAATAGCCTGGAACAGCCCGAACACAGCAATGGAGATCAAATAAGCCACGAAGAAGTTAGGATCAAAGAAAGCGAAAGCCAGTGTAAGTGAAAAAATTACTCCAAAGATATTCCACATCCCCATCTGCGCATACTGAGTACAAATCTTCACTACTGCCTTTGAGTCTTCCCGGTCAGCAGTAGCTTTTTCAAGGTTAATATTTTTCTTGATAAATTCAACAGCACGATAGGCACCCGTTGTAACTGCCTGCATGGATGCACCACTAAACCAGAATATAACTGCTCCGCCGCTTATAAATCCAAGCAGCACTTCCGGGTCAGTAAGACTGATACTCAGCAACCCCATTTTATCAAGAAGGAGGATAATGGAAAAAATCATGGTGGTGGCACCTATCACAGCCGTACCGATAAGAACCGGTTTGGCTGTTGCTTTAAATGTATTCCCTGCTGAATCATTCTCTTCAAGAAAATGTTTTCCTTTTTCAAAATCAGGTTTGAATCCGTAATCTCTTTCTATTTCATCAGAGATATTTTCTTGCTTTTCGATTCTGGAAAGTTCAAACACTGACTGTGCATTATCCGTTACAGGCCCGTAACTGTCAACGGCAATAGTTACCGGTCCCATGCCCAGGAATCCAAAAGCCACCAGCCCGAAGGCAAAGATGGAGGGATAGACCATGATGCTATCCAGTCCCAGTGTACTAACCCAAAATGCACCAAACATGAGTCCAACGATAACCATACCTTTCCAGAAAGCGCTGAAGTTACCGGCTACCATACCGGAGAGGATCGTTAATGAGGCCCCTCCTTCTTGTGATGCTACAACAACCTCATTCACATGCCGCGATTTAGAGCTGGTGAAAGCTTTGGTGAATTCCGGTATAATGGCTGCAGCCAAAGTTCCAAAGGAAATAATCGCAGAGAGCTTCCACCATAACCCATCGGGTGCATTCTCTATGGCGACATTGTTCAACATGAGATAACTGATAGCAAAAGTTACGATAATAGAAACCACCGATGTTATCCACACAAGTGACGTTAAAGGGTTTTCAAAATTGAATTTATCGGAGTGCTCATATTTTGCCTTAGCAATCATCTGATTAATACCGTAAGAGAAGAGTGAAGTAAAAACCATTAGGATACGCATGGCGAATATCCATGCAATCAGGTAGGCCTGATTGGCTTCATTTCCTGCAATAGCAAGTACAATAAAGGATATTAAAGCCACCCCGGTGACGCCATAGGTTTCAAAACCATCTGCCGTAGGGCCAACAGAATCCCCTGCATTATCACCTGTACAGTCAGCTATTACACCGGGATTTCTCGGATCATCTTCAGGAAGATTAAATACCAGCTTCATTAGGTCGGCTCCGATATCAGCAATTTTGGTAAAAATACCACCGGCAATACGCAGCGCACTGGCTCCCAGCGACTCCCCTATAGCAAAGCCGATAAAAGAGGCACCTGCAAGGTAGCCCGGCATAAACAAAAGGATAAAAAGCATCATGATCAGCTCAACGGTAATCAGTAGAACGCCAACGCTCATGCCAGCCTGCAAAGGGATGGAGAGTATCTGCCACGGCTTGCCGCGCAAAGATGCAAATGATGTACGGCTGTTGGCCAGGGTATTGATACGAATACCGAACCAGGCCACACCGTAAGAACCCAGGATTCCAAGTACAGTCCAGATCAATACCCACACCACAAACATGCTGGTAGTGATTTCTCCATCTTCCACTGCCTGCGGATGAGCCAGAAATCCAAAATAATAACCGATTGCCAGACCAATAATTAGAAAAAGAATAATCAGGAATTTACCCTGCTGCAGCAGATAGGTTTTACAGGTTTCATAAATGGTGGTACCAACTTCCAGCATAGTAATATGAGCAGGAATTTTCTTGATCCTGCTGTACTGCCATATCCCAAATAAGGCTCCCAATAGGATAATTACTATCCCGTAAAATAGCAGGTTCCAGCCGGAAATCCCTCCCAGTGCATCAAAATACACTTCCCTAAGATCAGGGATCTTAAGATCCGCTTCGCTCGCAAAAGTCAGTGCCGGAATGACCAACAACGACATCAATGATAAAAACTTCTTCATAAGGCGTAATTTATTTTAACATTTACTTTTCTATTTCTTCTCCCAATTACTTCAATAAGACGAAAGCCCGACGGGCTTTAATATTCTGTTCTTCTGCTGGTTATTCTGGTTATTATATTCTGGTTTTTTATTCTTGTTTGAATGTTCCAAAGTTAAGGAAAAAAGCCTTTACTCCTGCAAGCCCCATTCCATGTTAACATACGTAAAAACATCCATAATTAACGAATGGCCTTTTTCCAGCCAAGTTTGTTCATCTGCCATACAATGATTATCGCAGATACAGCAACCAGCGAAAAATAAACGATCGCTTCCGTATATTCCTGAAAGATCAGCCTGCCGGTACCAAACAGAGCAGACATGATCATAACAGACCCTGCCAACCAATTAATAAGCAATCGCCCGTAACCACTGTCGCCTTTCACTTCAGGCATTCCAGCAGAGATTTTCCTCCATCCCCGTCCACCGGGGTGAACCCGGCGATAGAAGGATCTAAGTGTTTTCTCATCAGTAGGTGTTGATATAAAAGTAAACAGCAACCACACAAGTGTTGACCAGGCCACAATAATGATCAGTATCCATTCATAAGGTAAATCGGTATATATCTTCAGGAAAGGATAAACCATATAGGGAGCTATCATGGCAGCAATTTCCGACCAGGCATTAATTCTCCACCAGAACCACCGAAGAATCAACACCAGCCCTATACCTCCGCTACATGCCAGGATGAATTTCCAGGCTTCAGAAATTTGATTGAATTGTGTGGTAACTATCAGTGATAAGAAAAGCAGTATAAAAGTAGTGATGCGGCTCACTTTTACGTAATATTTTTCATTTCCACCAGGGTTGATAAAAGGGCGAAACAGGTCATTAATAATGTAAGAAGTACCCCATACCGTTTGGGAAGCAATGGTTGACATATAAGCGGCAAGAAAAGCAGCGAGCAGCAGTCCAAGCAGTCCGGCAGGCATAATATCCCGGATAACCATCACATAGGTAGCGCCTTTATTGTCAACAGGCACGTCAGGATAAAGAACCAGGGCTGCCAGTGCTACTATGATCCAGGGCCAGGGGCGAACAGCAAAGTGTGCGATATTGAACCAAAGCGTGGCTAGCAAAGAGTGTTTTTCATCTTTTGCTGACATCATGCGTTGAGCGATGTAACCTCCACCACCGGGCTCTGCACCGGGATACCAACTGGCCCACCACTGCACGCCCATATAAGCCACAAAGGCCACCACACCCATCTTAAGCATCTGCCCGGCAGCTAAAGCTCCCGTGGCACCACTCACCTCAGGTGTAAACCGGAAAACCCAAACCGGCAATTGCTGTTTCAGCCCTTCCACACCTCCTATATCCACATGATTAAGAGCCATAACAGCCAGGGCTATGGAGCCTGCCATAGCAATTACAAACTGGAAAGTATCGGTGAGTGAAATACCCCACATCCCTGACAGGGAAGAATAGATAGCTACAAAAAACATCATGAGGCCCACGATAAGCAATTCAGAAGAAAAATAAATTCCGGCAATTTCAAGGCTGTTGATTCCAAAAAATGTAATGCCTGGAAACATAACACTCACGATTTTCACCATGGCCAGGTTTACCCAGGCGATCACTATCACATTCATAAACACCCCTATATATATCGCCCGGAACCCCCTTAGAAAACGTGCTCTTTTCCCGCTGTACCTAATGCTCACAAATTCGCAGTCGGTAAGTATATTAGCTCTTCGCCATAGCCTGGCAAAAAAGAATACGGTGAGCATGCCACCAAACAACATATTCCACCAAAGCCAGTTGCCGGCGATTCCGCTTTCTGCCACCAGCTCGGTTATCGCCAGCGGTGTATCCGCGGCAAAGGTGGTTGCTACCATACTAGTCCCGGCAATATACCAGGGCAGTTTTCTCCCGCTAAGGAAAAAATCACCTGTGCTGCGGCTGGCACGTCGCGACATATATATGCCAATCGAAATACTGATTACAAAATACAGCAGGATAATAATCCAGTCTATGGTAGCTAAGCTCATGACTCTTTATTTTTTGCAAACTTCAAAAATATGACTTCACTGCCCTATTACCGTGTAACCCTGTTATAGTTTTTCATACTTTTATCAACAACCGGCCAAATATCCATGAGAAATTCAATAAAAGAGTTGCAGGAAAAATTCCCAGCTCAATCACTCAGCTCAGTTAAGAATGATAAATTGGTATTTATCATTAATTCTTACTGGTTTTGGTTTACTTCCGCCTCCAGATTTATTACATTTACAAAAATCAATTTTTTATACATATGGCCACACCCACATCAATAGCATCACTGGGCTTTGTCCTGAAAAAAGAGAAACTCGCTTCCCTGAAAACACCTGTGAACTACAGTGAATTTATTCTGGAAGCCATACAACCATATCCCGGGTATTACTCTCCTCAGCACATCCCAAGCTGGTCAGCCGGGCCTAAAACAAAGTCTATTTATCTGCTGATGAAGCCGTTTGAATGTTGCAATGAAGAGCACATTGCCCGAATGAGCCAGGAGATAATCGAAAAGTCAAAATTAAAACTCGAAGCACGACCCGGGACACTTATGATCGGCCAAAAAGAATACTCCTGTATTCGCATACGCCTTGATTCCACCTTTGTGATCCCGGAAGTTGTTGAAAAGTTTTGTGAAAAGGGCGTATCCTTCCTGAAGAAAAGAAACCTGAACGAAATGGAATGCATGATCAAAGTCCAGAAATTTTTTGTCATAGAACAGGAGGATGAAGGTGTATATCAGGACACAGAAGACAGCAACATCTATTATCTCCAGATGACCCACAATATTCCATGGAATGAATTCGAGGATATGACTATGCGGATAAAAAATACGCTGAGTCTCTCAGGCTTTGATGCCGCTCTGGCAAATATCTATTATGGCAACGGCTTTATTGATTTCATCAGAATCTATGATCCTGACCGAACAATTTTTGATATGAAAAAACTAAGAAAAAAGTATCTTTCATACCTTTAACAGCTTGATTGCACTGGGGTATAGTACAGATATCCAATAAAATCCTGTCTTTTATTGTGCTCTATCCCGGCAATTTATTATATTGGTGTATCACATCAAAACCGGATAAATATGAACTACCGGCAAACATTACTTTTACTGCTTTTGCTGTGCTTTTTTTCTGGTGCTAAATCACAGGACGGGCTGTTATCACACCCGCGACAGGTAAACGGCGGATTGGCAATTGGGAAAGGACTACCGGTTTACCTTGGTTTCGACCAGTTTGTGCATAAAGACATCACAGCAGGAATCTCTTTGGCTTACACTAAATATGAAATGCTTGAGTATGGAGCAGAGTATCATCAGTCTGCTGCCAGCATAAGCATAAATGGCAACTATCATTTCAACAGAGCATTGGAAATGGCATCTGTGTGGGACCTTTTCGTCGGGCTGAATGCCGGTATGCTGCATCTGAGTTCACCTCATGATCTGGGTAAAAATGAAATCAGAGGCCCCGGAATCGGGATCCAATTCGGCGGCAGGTATTTTGTCACACACCATCTGGCAGTTAATGTAGAAGCGGGTGGCGGATATCTGGCTACAGGAATAAGATTTGGCATAACATACAGGCTTTAAGATAAATAAAAACCATTACGTTGGTTTTAATTTCCTGCTTGTAGATCATATAATTAAACTATATTTGTCGTTTAAAGCTAATTTTCAGCATATATGTCCGATGATTTTCTGAAAAATAAAGCGTTGAAGCTATTAAACTCACAGCTAAACAAGGGTCAGGTTTCCAAACAGGACCTGTTGCCGGTTCTTGATGAGCTCGATTCAGAATATAATCATCTGAAAAACCAACTAACAGAACACAGGGAAAGTCAAAGACCCGGGTTTTTGTCTTCTGTGGCACTGGATATGCTCGAGCTTAAAACACATGAGGAAATCTATGATTATGTAGCTCAGAAACTATACGAACTTTTTGATAACAAGGCTATCATAACAGTAGTTGATTACAATACTGAAAAAAACCATTGGCAAATGGTTAGCTTCAGAGGTGTTGACAGGATGGAAAAACTTACCCGGCTGACAGGAATCGACTTAAAAAGCATGTCAGGGGAAACCGATACACGCTTCTATGACCAGCTAATCAGAGGCAAACTGGTGAAGCTGGATTTTGATATGCCGGATCTTACCGGTGGCAAAATATCCCGCTTTGCTGGCGAACAAATAAAGAGGCTTTTCTCACTGAAAGACCTGTACTGCATAACCTTTCAAAAGAATAAAAGTGTTTTCGGAAACATAAGTATCTTCCCTCGCAAAGGCGCTCCAGAGCCTAACCAAAGGCTAATTGAAGCACTTATTGCACAGGTAAGCCTTTTCGTGGAAAAGATAAGAACCAGACACGTGCTAAGGGAAAGTGAAGAAAAATACAGGGCTATTTTTGAAACCAGCCCAGATGCCATTAGTATCAACAATCTAAATATTGAGTATGTAGATGTAAACCAAGGCTTCATAAACCTTACAGGTTATTCCAGGGAGGAAGTTGCAGGCAAAACACCATCGGAATTAAACCTGATTCTGTTTGGCGAACTGGAAAAAAGTTTCTGGGACTCTATTATTGAAAAAGGTGCATTTGAGAATATTGAAACCAGTATTTACCCGAAAGAAGGTAAGCAGAAATTAGTACTGTTTTCTGCTAAAATGATCAGCTTCAACGATGAACCACATATCATTTCCGTTATGAAGGACATTACTTCACTACGGGCACAGGAAAAAAAGATCATAAAACTACAGAACAGATATAAAACCATCGTAGCCAATATACCCAATGGTGCTATTTTTCTTTTTGATAAAAATTTAAAATATAAAACTGTAGCTGGCAGAACTTTTGAAGAACTGGGAATTAATCCTTCATCTTATGAAAATAAAAGCCTGTTCGATGTATTACCAAAAGATGCAGCAGAATATCTCAAAAACTATTATCAGAGAGTACTTAATGGAGAAAGCCTGAATTTTATCCTGGAGCATAAGGGTTATCATTTCTCAAACTGGGGAGTGCCATTGAAAAATGATAAAGGTGAAACCATAGAAGGACTGATCTATGCCATCAATATTACTGACCTGAAAAATAAGGAAAAACAGTTGCAAAATGCCCTGGAAAAAGCTGAGCAAAGCGACCGGTTGAAATCAGCTTTTCTTACAAATATCAGCCATGAGATAAGAACACCCATGAACGGTGTTATAGGGTTTATTGAGCTGCTTAAATCACAGGACCTTTCGCATGATGAGCGGGACGAATACCTGGAGATTATTGAAAGCAGTGGCAAGCGTATGATAGACCTGCTTGATAACCTGGTGGAAATATCTCTGATCCATGCTAACCAGGTAGAAGTTAACAAGCGTAGCTTTAATCTTAATAAAATGCTTCTGAACATCCATTATGATCTAAAAATCATAGCAAAGGAAAAAAACATTGATGTTTCGGTCGATTGTGATCTTAAAACAGAAGAAAGTGACATTATTTCTGATCCGGTTCATCTGAAAAAAGTATTACTTAATCTAACCGACAACGCCCTTAAGTTTACCAGCAATGGGAAGGTGGATTTCGGGTACCATCTCCAGGACAATAAGCTACAGTTTTTTGTAAAAGATACAGGCATAGGAATCCCCGAAGAGATGCAAAAAAAGGTATTTAACTTATTTAATCAGGCTGACATGAACCTAAACCGCCAATATGAGGGAGCCGGTTTGGGATTATCCATAGCCGAAGCCTATATAAAACTCATGGACGGAACAATCTGGCTTGAATCAACCCCGGCCAGGGGCAGCAGTTTTTACTTCAATATCCCTTATATAAAATCCTGAAATCAGCCTCCACATTAATCTTCGAATGAACAAGGGCCGGTTTAGTTATGTTTCTTTTCTAAAATCTGATCAATGAAAATTGCTTTTTTAGGAACCGGACTTATGGGAAGCCGAATGGCCAAAAATCTTTTAAAAGATGGTCATGAACTGGCAGTTTACAATCGCACAAAAAGCAAAACAAATATGCTGGTTGAATCAGGAGCTGAACGTTACGATACTCCTTCATCAGCAGTTCAGGAAAAACAGGTTATCATAACCGTCCTTGCAAACCCCTCCGCAGTACAGCAAGTTGCGGCCGGCAAGGATGGCTTTCTTAAAAAAGCTGAGAAAGATGCCGTATGGATCAATTGTAGCACTGTAAATCCTTCATTTGCCCGCGAAATGGACAATTGGGCAAAAGAAAAACAGTTGCACTACCTGGATGCTCCTGTGGCCGGCTCGGTTAAACCCGCTGAAAAGGGTGAACTCACCTTTCTGGTGGGTGGCAGCAGAAAAATACAGCTGGATATGGCACCACTGTTTGAAAACATGGGTAAAAAAACAGTGTATCTCGGAGAAACAGGGAAAGGATCAGCCATGAAAATGGTATTCAACCTTTTGCTCGGCCAGGCAATGACAGCCTTTTCAGAAGCTATGTCATTTGCCGCAGCCCAGGAACTGGACATAGAACAAACCCTTGAAATCCTTTCGGGCAGCCCGGTTATTGCCCCTTTTATCAAAGGTAAAATTGAAAACCTGAAAAGCCGGAATTATCCTGTGGAATTCCCTCTCAACCACATGATAAAGGACCTTAACCTGGCATCACAAACAGCCTGGGAAAAAAGTGCTTTTTTGCCTGTTGGCAATCTTACCAAAGAGATTATGATATCTGTTGAAAACCGTCTTTCTGAAGAAGCAGATTTTTCGGCAGTATTTGAAGCTTTCACTAGTCCAAAGAATAATTTTTAACACTAAAACTACTTTTATGTTACGTAAAACAATTGCTTTACTGGCATTTGCCGGTATTATTTTATTACTACCCTTGCAATCAAAGGCTCAGGAAGCCGAAAACACCACCCAGCTTAATGCAGGTGTCGGTTTTGGCGACTGGGGTATCCCTGTTTATGTGGGACTTGACCAGTATGTCCACCCTGACATTACCATAGGTGGGGTATTCTCTTACAGGAGTTATGATGAAAAATGGCGTGACGAACGCTTCGATCACGACGTGATAGGTTTATCTGCTAATGGAAATTATCACTTTAACAGCCTTCTGGAAATACCCGAACAGTGGGATTTTTATGCCGGTCTGAATATCGGATTCTACATCTGGGACTCTCCCGGCGATTATCCTGGCAACCACACATCAGGACTGGGATTAGGTGCCCAGCTTGGAGGCAGGTATTTCTTTAATGACAAGGTTGGACTTAACATCGAATTTGGTGGCGGAGATGTTGTGTCTGGAGGAAAATTCGGCCTCACCATTAGACTTTAACGCCAATTCTGATTAATAGCAAGAAAAACACTAATTTTAACAGCCGGTAATATCATATTTACCGGCTGTTTGCGTTTCTACCTTGTTTTAACCATCGCACTGATCTGCAGGAAAACTATCCTGAAAAATGGCCAAGAAAAAAAGAAAAAAGAAAAAAACGCTAAAAAAAAGGCTCATTAAATATATGGCAGTTGGAATCCTGACTGTTTTATTGCTTCTGGCGCTTTTCATTTTTGCGGTGTATCATAATATATTCGGACGAATTCCGGATGAGGAAAAACTTATGTCTATCCGGCATGAAAATGCAACCCTTGTATTCTCTTCGGATGATAAGCTCATCGGTAAGTTTTTTGCCGAAAACCGTACGAATGTTAAATGGGAAGAGCTACCGGAACACCTCATTCATGCGCTTATAAGCACTGAGGATGCACGCTATTTTGAACATCAGGGCATCGACAGCAGAAGCCTGATGCGGGTGCTGGTAAAAACCATTATCCTTGGTGATAAAAGCTCCGGTGGTGGAAGTACCCTTACCCAGCAGTTGGCTAAGAATCTTTTCGGAAGAAAAGATTACGGGGCACTAACCATGCCGGTAGTGAAGGTTAAAGAAGCTATAGTAGCCTATCGCCTGGAGAAAATTTACAATAAGCAGGACATCCTGCTGCTATACCTGAATACCGTTCCCTTTGGGGAAAATACCTATGGCATAGAAGCGGCTGCAAACCGCTACTTCAATAAAAACACGGAAGATTTAAACGTGCAGGAATCAGCAGTGCTGGTTGGAATATTGAAAGCCAACACCTATTATAATCCGCGTTTGCATCCTGCCAATGCAAAAAAACGCCGCAATGTAGTCCTTCACCTGATGGCTGAGCATGATTATCTGGCACAGGAAAAAGCTGAAAAGCTGAAAAACGCCCCCTTACATCTTAATTACAGCAATTACCGCCTACAGGGCCCTGCCCCCTATTTTCTGAAACATGTGAAGGCCGAAGCCCACAAAATACTGGAAGAACAAGCAAAAGAAAGCGGAAAAAGCTACAATATTGAGAAAGACGGCTTGAAAATCATTACCACTCTTGATTATCATTTACAGAAGCTTACACGGCAGGCTGTGAGAAAGCACTTGTCGGCTATGCAGAAAAGGCTGGATCATGAGATGAAGGGCCGAAAAGCTGAGTTTGTCGATTCCTATGAAGGTGATACTGTTAAGGCCAGGGAAGTTTACACCTGGGATGGCATACGAGTTCAGGAAATGAGCTACTCCGACAGCCTATGGCACTACAAAAAAATGTTACACGCCGGAGTGGTAGTGGTAGATCCAAAAAATGGAAACATACTCACGTGGATAGGCGGAAACAATTTCCGCTATCTACCCTATGATATGGTGCTGGCAAAACGCCCGGCTGCGTCGGCCTTTAAACCTGTACTCTACGCCACTGCCCTGGAGCTGGAGTATCAACCCTGTGATTATCTTGATAATGACATACCTGAATTTGAAGATTACCCTGATTGGCAGCCTGAAAATTACGATGGTAAAAGTGGCGGAGAAGTAGCCATGTGGTATGCGTTGGCAAATTCCATGAACCTGCCAACAATTGATCTTTACCGCAGAACAGGCTACAAAAACCTGGATTATATGTGCCGCAGATTGGGCTTCAGCAACACATTACCGAAAGGGCCGGCAGCAGCCCTGGGAACCATGGAAGTAAGTTTGATTGAACTGGCAAATGCATACTCCGCCTTTGCAAACAGGGGAGCTATAAACAAGAGATCCTTTATCAAAGAGATTAGAAACGCCGATGATGAAATAATTTACCAAAAGCAGGATAATGAACCGGAGCAGGTGATGAGCGAGAAATCAGCGCAGACACTCACCGCTATTTTGCTAAAGGCAACTGCTGAAGGTACAGGCAAAGCGCTTTACAGTAAATATAACGTGGATTCGGAATTTGCCGGGAAAACCGGCACCTCACAGAATTACAGCGATGCCAGGTATGTTTGCTATAATAACGAATTGGTGATGGCTGTTTGGGTTGGGGCTTCTGATCCACGGGTTCATTTCAGCGGAGGATATTACGGAAGCGGAAGCAGGCTTGCACTGCCTGTTGCAGGCATTATGCTGAATCAGGCTGAACGAAATAATAACATTACAGGATATTTTACACCACCTGCCATACCAGCAGACACCAGTGGTATGTTTGATTGCGAACCCACAAGAGACAAAACCATAGGCAGAAAACTATGGCAGAAAATGGCCGATCTCATTAGCGGGGATGAGGAAAAGGCTCTATCCGTGGATTCAACGCGTATTTTAAATGACAGTAACCGCATGCTGCAGAATGAAAATGAAAGCGGCACAAAAGTTGGAAGGTTCCTTAGGAAAGTTTTTGGGGATGATTCTGAAGAAGAATAAATGAAATTATTATGTTAAAATAAGCTAAAACAGTTTTTTTTTGCATATATTTATAACAAAATTGACCAACACCGGACTTACCGGATAGATTATAATTCACTACTGGCAAAGCACTTCAACCTGCCTGCTAAAAAAAACCTGTGATAATGAAAAAGATACTATTGTTTACCTTGCTAACTCTCTTTGCTGCTTTGGGATCCGCAGAACTCAAAGCACAGGATGAATCCGATACCGCGGTATTTGTGGTAGTGGAAGAACAGCCTCAGTTCAGAGGCGGTGAAAAAGCCCGGGCCCAATACCTTATTAAAGAAGTGAAGTATCCTGCTGAAGCAGTGGAACAAGGGGTTGAAGGAGTGGTTTTTGTACGTTTTATAGTGGAAAAAGATGGTTCTCTTTCCCATATTCAGATCATAAGAGGAGTTCATGAACTACTTGATAAGGAAGCATTACGTGTGGTTCAGGAGATGCCAGCCTGGAAACCCGGAAAGCAGGACGGCAAA
>JBEPXQ010000013.1:0-14246 GCA_041641835.1 Bacteroidales bacterium | reverse complement strand
TGAATTCATACAGTCTTTTAAACAAACTTTAAACAGTGCTTTCCATGAGCGGGATGACATTACAAAGTTTATCCAACATCGCGGTTTCCCGGCAACAGTATTGCGCGACATAATGGCTACCAATCCGTTTTCAGTGGCAATACCAAAGCACTATGGCGGACGGGGCGGATATACCAAAGAGGCTCTGGGCATTCTGGATGCAGCCTCCTATGAATCTCTACCACTGTCATTAATGTTCGGAATTAATATTGGATTGTTCCTGGGTCCGGTTAATAAATATGCACAGGAATCAGTTAAGCAGGAAATTTTCAACCGGTTTTTGAACGAGCAAAATATGGGCGGCCTGATGATTACAGAACCCGATTATGGTAGTGATGCCCTGAACATGCATACTTACAATGAAAGAAAGGGCAAAAAGTATCATATCAAAGGTACAAAACACTGGCAGGGATTAACCGGCATGGCTGATTACTGGTTGGTTACTTCCCGAAACAGGCTGCCTGGTGGTGAGTTAAATCGCGATATTGACTTTTTCATCACAGATTCGCAGCATCCCGAACAAAGGATTGAAGTTGAAGAGTTGTATAATAATATTGGCTTGTATCCTATCCCCTATGGCAAGAATAAAATTGATATTCTTGTGCCGGAGGAATACAAGCTACAACCCGATACCACAGGGCTAAAGCTTACCATGGACTTGCTGCACCGCAGCCGCTTCCAGTTCCCCGGCATGGCTGTAGGGTTTATCCGCAGGTTATTGGATAATGCTATTGAGCATACGCAAAAGCGCATAATCCGAGGAAAACCCCTGATAGCTCTTGACCAGGTAAAGCAGCAAGTAGCAAGGTTGCAAACAGCATTCACCATCAGTTCAGCCATGTGCGCGCGCAGCACGGAAATCAGCGGTATAGAGAATGACCTTACCGCTAATACAGTGGAAGCGAACACCATGAAAGCTTATGTTACTGAACTAATGCAGGAATCAGCACAGATTCTCACGCAGCTATACGGTGCCAACGGGTATAAGTTAGAAAGCATTGCTTCGCGGGGAATAATCGACTCGAGGCCGTTTATGGTTTTTGAAGGCTCCAATGAGATGCTTTATACACAGATTGCCGAAATGTTTATCAAGCAAATGCGTCGCTCTAAGAGTGAAAATCCGGGGGATTATCTAAAAACATATGGATTAACAAAACTCACGGCCAGGCATTTTTATTCTCTCCTGGATTTTAATATCGATGACAAAATGCCACAGCGAAAGCAGGTGTTGCTGGGTAAAATTCTTAGCCGCATGGTAGCAGCAGATCATGTTGCCATGCTGGAAAGCAAAGGTTTCAGACAGGAGCTTGTGAATAACAGCATTGATATGATCAGGCAGGAAGTATCTGCACTTGTAAGTTCATATCGTGGCAGCAAGCAGGTAATTCCTGTTGAAAACTATAGCGAGAACAGCTCCTGGATCGATTTATGATGGTTGAAGATTTTAAAGTTGAAGGGTTTAAGCCGCGAAGTGCCCGAGAATAAAATTCATCAAAAATACTTTCTAAATCGTGGAACCAGGCAGCTGTTCTATTCTTTTTGATGGGGTTGCTTGCTTGCATCTTTCAGCTCATCTTCCTGCAGATCATCCTTGCTTGTTTTGTGCCATTGGGGAATACCCATGCTATGTGCTACCCGGCCAATAACGTGGGTGGCAATGGGAACGGTGATAAAAATAAAAACCACTGATATCACGGCCTTAATCCACAATGCCAGGCTGCCAAATGCCAGCGCTGTGCCTGCAAAGATCAGCAGGATACCCAGACTTGCTGATTTTGTGGTGGCATGCAGACGAATATAGATATCAGGCATCCGCAGCAGACCAATGGAGGCTATTAATATGAACAATGCCCCGGCTACGAGAAATATTACGCTTATCAGATCAATTATCATTATTCTCCTTTTTTTTCAGATACAAGGCAATGGTTACTGTACCAAGAAACAATACCAGGCTGATGATCATAACAATATCCACAAATACTTCATGCCCGCTAATTACACTGAAAATGATAATCACAGCCATGGTAAGAGAAGCCAAAAAGTCAAGCGCCACTATCCTGTCGGGCAAGGTAGGTCCTTTGACCAGCCGCAGGAATGCCAGAAACCCGGCTATGATAACGATAACAAATGCTATGGTTGCGCCTGTTTCTATCATGATTAAAATGCTTTTTTGATCATTCTCTCCAGGTTTTTAATATCTCTGTGAAACTCCTCGGGATCCTTGATGTACATGGCATGGATATATAGTGTTTTTTTATCATCGGATAGATCCAGCGACAGCGTGCCTGGTGTCATGGTAACCAGGTTTACAAGTGCCAACAATTGCTGGCTGGAAGTTACTTCCACAGGGGTTTTCACAATTCCCGGCTGCATATGGAACTCAGGAGTAAGAATATCCCAGGCCACACTGATGTTCGCCTTTATCATCCGGATCAGATAAACTACCAGCAACCTGAGTATATACCATATTTTCCTGATTATCTTCATTGGACCCGTAGTTTTAATACACTGTTTATATAATAGCTGTTATCCATTAATTGTTCGCCAGCCTCCATGCTCAGTTCAATAAAGTATCCGGCTGCAATCCCCAGAATTATTGACATCAGAGCCAATAAAACCACCGGAAATATCTCAAAAAAACCAAAAGAATTACCGGTTTTCACCTTCATTTCATATTCTGTTTTGTGTTTCAGGAATACCGCATCCCAGATTTTAAGCATGGAGAACAACGTCAGCAGGCTCACCAGCAGTGAGACTCCCGCAATGATATAATGTTCGGTATCAAAACCAGCCTTCACAAGGAGGAACTTTCCGAAGAATCCGGATAAGGGCGGCACCCCTGCCAGTGCCAGTGCCGGTATCAAAAACAGGAAAGCAATGAAAGGAGCCTCACGATAGAGGTTTCCAAGCTTTCCCAGTGAAAAAGTGCCATATTTCTTTTGCACCAGCCCCGACACCAGTAAAGCATTGGTTTTGGCAAAGATGTTATGTGCCATGAAATAAATGGTCCCTCCCAATGCAAGCGGAGTATAAATCCCCAATCCCATGATCATATAGCCTATCTGACTGATGATATGGAAGGAGAATATTTTCCTGAGCTCTATCTGTGAAGCAGCGGTAAGCACACCCACCAGCATAGTAAACCCTGCCACTACCAGGAAGATAATATTCCACATCTGTATGTCCTGATGAAAAAACAGGGTGTAGAACCTGATAAGTGCATAAACACCAACCTTGGTGAGTATGCCGGCAAACATGGCAGTAACAGCAATGGGCGGAGTGTGGTAAGAAGCCGGTAGCCAGTAGAAAAACGGAAATAATGCTGCTTTAATTCCCAACGACACGAAAAAGAGTATGGCGGCCATGTTAAGATACGGTAATGAACTACCACCCCGGATTAACATTGACAGATCAGCCATATTCAATGTTCCGGTCTGCCCGTAGAGCACCCCTACCCCTGCAAGGAAAATCACCGAAGCAATCACATTCATGGTGATGTACTTAATTCCGCCCTCCAGCTGCAGTTTGTGGCCTCCAATAAGCAGCATTCCAAAGGAGGACATCAGCAGTACTTCCAGCCATACATAAAAATTAAAAACATCCCCGGTGATCAAGGCACCATTTGCACCCAACATTATTCCATGAAAGAAGATAAAATACTGGTACCTGTGCCGGTCTTCCTTGATGCCCGTGAAAGAATAGAAGGCTACGCAAACACCCACCACAGCAGTAACCACGAGCATAATTGCACTAAACAAATCAATAACAAGGGTAATGCCGAAAGGAGCTGCCCAGCCTCCTGCCTGCATTACCATAATTCCTTTGGATCGTACTGTCGTCAAAATAAAAACAGCAACTACTAAAAGAGAAATACTCCCAAACAGGCCAATAAGCTTGTGTGCCTTCACTTTTTTGTAAAAAAAGAGTGAAATAATGAGCGCTGCCAGTGGTATTAAAAGGGGCATTGTGATCATAGTTCCTCGGTCTCCTTTACTTTATCCAGATCATCAGTTCCTGTTTTCTGGTAATATTTGTATTTGAGTACCAGGATGAGAGCCGAAATCCCGAAAGTGATAACTACTGCTGTCAGCACCAAGGCCTGAGGCAAAGGATCAGAATACATTCCTCCGGCTTGCTTTATAAATGCCGGATTATCTTTGGCCAGCCCGCCTGCTATAAAAACCAGCAGATTTATGGCATTGGTCAGAAAAATGATTCCCAGGATCAGTTTCACTATGCTCCTCTTCAAAAGCAGATAAACTCCTGTGCCAAAAAGAATCCCGATGAGTGCCGACAATATTATTTCCATTGCAGCTCCTCCATGATTGAAAAAATGATGAGCAGAAAACTGCCTGTTACCAGCAGATAGATACCTGTATCAAACAGCAAAGGAGTGCCGGGCGTTATCTCTTTCAACACCGGAAAATTAATTTTAGTCTGATAAGCAGTAAGTATGCCTTCTCCGGTTATTATCCCAGGCACTGCTGCAGCAACGCATGCCAGCAGCCCTGCGGCTATCAGGCTGAAGGGTTTTACAGGTAATTTTTTATGCAGAATAGCTACCTTGTTGGCCATGGCATCAAACAACAGCCCCGACCCGGCAAGTATCCCACCTATGAATCCTCCGCCGGGGTAATTATGTCCTCTCAAAAGGATAAAAACCGAAAATATGATCATTATCCATTTCAGGTATTGTGAGGCCAGTTTTAATATAGCTGAGTTCATTTTTTCCGGGTTTTAAATTTCAACAATGAATAAATACTCACTGCCGCAATCAGCAGCACGCTTATTTCCCCCAAAGTATCCAGGGCCCTGAAATCAACCAGGATTACATTAACAACATTCTTCCCGAGCCCTTCAGGCAGGCTCTTCGCCAGGTATGTATCAGATACTTTGCTTATATCTTCAGAAAGTGAGGCCACCAGAGCAATCATAAAAACACTACCACCTACAAAAACGGCCACTATAGCATCCCTGATACGGCTTGATTTACCTGAAAACCCCGAAAAGCCGGGCAGCTTGAGTGTTACCATTACAAAAAGAACCAGTGTAAGCGTATCCACTATGATAAAAGTAATGGCAAGATCAACTGCCCCGTTAATAAGGAAAAACACTGCCAGGGAATAACCCACCACCCCGGTGGCAATAATGGCTGTGATCTTTGATTTGGTGATGATAGTTACCAGTGAAGCCAGAACTGTTATCAGTACAATGGCCATAACAGGAACAGAAACAGATGAAGGAATAAGCTCAAAATCAGGCCGGGTGTCAAAAAGAAGGTTAAGCCACAAAAACGCCCCGGTAGTGATGAAAACAATCAGCAGATAAAAACGGTGATAACCGTGCTGAATAAAGCCGGTAATTTTTTTTGTAAAATGCAGCAAGCCACCAATGAAATGCTGGAACAATTCAGCCAGCTCAATACGTTCCAGATATTTGTTGATGTGTTGAAAAGCAGGAATAATTTTCTTTCTGAATACGAACAATAATGCACCCAGCGCCATAGAAAGCAGACTCAGCCATAGCACTTTAGTAAATCCGTGCCACAATTTCAGCTCCACCTTAATATCCCTTCCTTTCACCTCTTCCGCTGCAAATTCAAAGAATCGCTCGAACTGCTCGGGAAATATTGCCATGACGAAGCTAAGCAGTGCCAGGATGACCGGCCCCAGCAGAAAGGCTACACCTCCCTCGTGTGGTTTTTTCTCTGCTTCCTTTTCTTTTCTGAAAAACACCTGCCAGGCCACCAGTATTGAAACAGCAAAGAGGAACACAAATGCTATGAATCCGAAGATGAGCAGATAAGGTGCATTATCCAGGAACTGTACTTTTGCTTCAAAAATCAGTTTTTTGCTGATATAGCCCATCATGGGAGGCAGGCTTGCCATGGAAGCCAGTGCCAGCAGAGCCGCAACAGTAGTCAGGGGCATCTTTTTCCACAGGTTTCCCAGCAAATAAATATTTCGGGTGCCGGTTTTTTCATCTATGGTTCCGGCTACCATGAAAAGAGTGGCTTTATACAGCGCATGCACCACCAGGTAAAGCATAGCGGCCTTCACGGCCAGCACTGTGCCGATACCCAGAAGCAACATCAGTATTCCCAGAGCACTCACCGTAGCATAAGCCAGTATCCGTTTCAGGTCTTTTTGGGTAAGGGAGAAATAAGCACCAATAAACATGGTGATTAAGCCTGTGGATATGATGGTGATCTGCCACAGATCGGTATTACCCAGCAGTGGGTTCAGCCGTGCTACCAGATACAAACCGGCATTTACCATGGCAGCAGAGTGCAGATAGGCGCTAACAGGTGTGGGTGCCACCATGGCGGTAGGCAGCCAGAAGTGGAAAGGGAATTGTGCCGACTTGGTGAAGGCGCCCAGTAAAATCAGTACCACTACCGGGACATAAAAGCGGTGGCTGCTCATATCAGCTCCGCTTTCCAGCAGTACCGAAAGCTCATAGCTGCCTGTGGCGCTGCCTATCAGGATAAAGCCTGCCATTGCCGCCAGCCCTCCCAGGGCGGTCACCAGCAAAGCCTGAAAGCCAGCAGCCCTGGACCTGTCCTTATGGTGATTCTGGATGATCAACATGTATGAACTAACACTGGTAAGCTCCCAGAAAACATAAAGACCGATGAGATTATCCGAAGTAACCAACCCAAGCATCGAACCCATGAAAAGCAACATATAGCTGTAATACCTTCCCGTGAGCTTTTTATCTTTCATGTAAGTGCCGGAATAAACCAGCACGAAAAAGCCGATACCCACCACCAGGAAGGCAAACAAAAGCGATAAACCGTCGGTGTAAAATGAAATGCTGATGTTGAGCTCCTCCACCCAGGAAATAGAAGAGCGAACGGTGTTGCCATCGGAAAAACTCCGAAACAGGTGAATCAGGTAGAAAAAAACAGCAAGGGGTATTATAGAAAGGCCAATCCCTGTCCGTTTCTTCAGGATTTTATCAATTACTGGTGCCAGCAATGCACCGGCAAATATGAACGCTATTGATAAAATCATTATCCACTGTTAAGTTAGCACATTCAAAACAACAACAGTAAATGGCTTTAGTTCAAGATTCAGGCATAGCGTTGAGGAGGGTCACTGTTACTTCATTGAGCTTGAATCGTCCCTCCTTCTTATTGTGTTTATGGTGAAACTTTCTTTCTGCTTTTCTGATCATGGGCCCACTAAGCCACAAAACTTTTCACTGTTTTTAATTAAAAGCCACACACCGGCTATAGGGTTACAAGCCGGTGAGCGATCATTTTTTAGTTGTGAATCAGTATATTTCAGAACCAGAATATCTAAAGCTTTTTGCCGATGAAAAAAACATAGCCATAATGCTTCCGGTATTTGTCATATAGCTTAGCTTCATGCCGTTGCCAGTTGACAAACTCAAGGACTGCTTTATTGCCGGCATACTTTTTCAAAAATTCTTCCTGTCGTGCAATCTGCGGAACATAATAATTATCTGTCCAGCAATAATCCGGCAGAATAAAAGTAGCCACCACTTTGTATCCGGACTTTTCCATTTGTGAAGCCCTGACAGAGATAAGGTCAATTCCGGGATATTCTTTCACCCAGAAATCCTCGATTTCCCGGGGCCTGCTGGTGGTAAACCAGGAAGCATCAGTTACTGCAATATAGCCTCCGGGCTTCAGGAATTTCCGCCACTCAATAATTCCCTGCTCAAAGCCAATGTTATAAATAGCTCCTTCGGACCAGATCATATCCAGCTCTTCTGTCGTGAATGGCGGTTCTTCCATGGAACCAGTGATGCCCCTTACCCGTTGTTCGAGCCCATGCTGCTTTGCATTGTCGTTAAAACGTTGGATGAAATCCGGGAAAAGGTCAAGACTGGTAATCTGCCCCGGTGTATGCTTTGCCATCACCATGGTGTGGCTGCCGGTGCCGCAGCCTATATCAGCTATGCGTGATTTTTTGTTGAGGCCTTTGATATACTTCAATGCCTGCAGGGTTGTTTCCGGGCTTCCCGGCCCCTGCCGTTCCAGTCCTGAAAAATATTCACAGATCAGGCTAAAATCAAATTCATGTATGGATTTACTTTCTGTACTCATGATGTTTAATAATTTTTCTGAAGCCAGTTCACGCCCATTGGCGTAGCTTCAATATTTGATTAAAAAAATGTAAAAAGATAACAGCTCCGGCAGGAATTGCCGCAGCCTGTGCCATGAGGTAGCTCCCGGATAATACCGAAAGCTATTACTTCACCAGATCCTTACTTAAATTAAACATCCAATAGTTTTAGAGTCACAAAGATACAAACATTTCCCACCCAAACTAAACAAACTTTCGTTTTGTTTTACCACCTTTGCAAAAAAAAGATGCACTGGATTATACTGATCACCGCAGGGCTTTTTGAAGTGGCTTTTGCCTACTGCCTTGGAAGAGCCAAAGAATCTTCGGGAAATGAGATGTATTTGTGGTACACCGGGTTTGCCATCGCGTTGATCATCAGTATGGCATTGTTGGTTAAAGCTACCCAAAGCCTGCCCATAGGCACCGCCTATGCGGTGTGGACCGGTATAGGTGCAGTTGGCACTGCTCTTATCGGCATTCTGATATTCAAAGACCCGGCAAGCTTCTGGCGCATCTTCTTCCTGCTCACCCTCATCGGATCAATAATCGGATTGAAGATGGTGGGTTAGAGCTAGGACCCGGAGTGATAACATCAACTGTTTTTAGTTAACTACCATCTTCCTGACATGAGTGTACCCATCAAATCTAACGCTATAATAATAAAAGCCAGCCGACAAACGGTTAGTTTCAAGTATCAAACTATGTCTGCCCTGGGTTCTTGTTGCATTAAGCTGTGAGATTACCCTGCCAAACTGGTCTAACAACTTAAAGTGTACCCGACCTGAATAAGGAATAGTAAAATCAATCCGGGTATTATCCCCGGCTGGATTAGGAATATTCTGGAATAAGATAAAACCTGGTAATATTTGAGATTTGACCCCAACAATACCAATAAATGTTTTACAAATGGTATCACTGAAACTATGATTATCTCCTGTTATTGTAGCTTCACCACAAAGTTTATAAATTCCATCTGGTCCAACATAAGGATTATTAAAGCTATACACCAAGCTATCTCCAGGATGCAATTGGCCTACCCACATTTCATTCGCACTTTTTATCTTACTCTCATTGTAGCTGAAATATATCGTATCCATTATTTCTGAATCCAGGTTTATAACCTCCATCTTTACAAATATATCTTTCATGAAATACGTCGTATCTACTGCATGTACATTAGGTCCATGAACAATCATAGACTTAATAGCAATAGTCTTTGGCTGGAATTTAGCAATAAGACTCAGCTTCGATGTATCATTATAATGCTTTCCATCATAGGGGAGCTCTGTATAACTTGTCAATTCATAGCCTGATGAGGGGCCTGGAAAGGTTGTATTAAAACTAAAAACAGCTATACTATCAGGTAGTAGTGTGCCGGTCCATGTTTCTGTTGTTTTGATGGCCAAACTATCTGACAATTTATAAGTAACCGGAATACTATTCAGCACACTGTTTCCAAAGTTCTTGATTTCCACCTCCACCACACTCGACTGTGCGATAATTGTGGTATCAACTGGCTTATTAATGGCCACAACACCTGCATCGAATGATACTTTAGGTGTTCGAACCCAGAAATCATCAATTGCCCAGCCGTCTCCATTATTATTCACAGAATCAGAAGTAAACACAAATCTAAACTGAGCTATTGGTGCCATATCAGGTATAAGAATGCTATCAATGCAGATGGCTGAACGAATCCATCCATTGCTAAATCCGGTAAATGAGGGTGTACCTCCAGCCAGGCTTCCATTGTACCAGTTTGTAGCAGTGCTGTCATTCTGTGTGCCGAGCATTGACCATCCACCCGAATCGTTCAGATACTGAACATATCCTCCATCTTTTTGAGCTTCTGAATTAAAATAATGCCAAAACACCAATGAATCAAAGCTTACTGTATCAGGGTCCAGCAAAGGGCTATACAGAACATCCAATAAATTATTCCTGTAAACATCATCGGCATCTATAATCCAACATTTTGAGCCATTATTGGGCTTTTTAATATTTCCGTCTGGAAAAGTCCTTTCCCAAAGAGTTCCCATGAGATTTGCAGTATCTTTCATGAAATAGTCTTTCCCTTCAAATCCATCAATGTATGGAATGCCAGCCGTATATTGCCTGTGTACTGGCTTGCATAATCCATCATTAAATATATTGGTATCACTTGCGATGCTTGTATAGGCACAAAACTCAGAAGTTCCATAAGACAAGCCAATTCCAGAGATATTGATCGCTGCAGTGTCCCCTGGTCCCAGGGCTCCATTGTAAGTATATGAGCTATATGGACTGGCAGTTCCATATTGAATATCACATGTAAAAATAGTATCCGTACCAAAGTTCACCAAGAATAGTTCAACAGGTGGATTTAGTGAATTATTGAAATAACCTGGTTGTGCGATATCAACGATCCCTGCATCTATACTTATTTTTTGTTTAACAAAGACCTTCACTGAGTCTATTGGTGAACTGCAACCATCTAATTTAAAGCTGCCATGCTTTATCATATTTTGGTTATAGGAGTTCTGATAGACTGTACTACTTGAAGCGCTCCAATCAGAAGAATTATTACTGTCAAACACTATACGTTCAGTCCTAACAGAGTCCGTTTGAACTCCATGACCACTCCACTGCTTATATTTAACAGGATTCCAGTTTTGATATTTCCCTATATCAACATTCATGTTGTTCAGCTCTGCGGCAGAGAAACCTCTGGCCAAAAAGTCAACCACTTCACCACTTTCATGGACTAAGGCTATCCATAACTTTCCATTTTTTTGCCAACCGGGAGTCCACATCCCAGTTGCATCACTAAAAAACTTCATTTGAATGGATTGCCCATTGATACCTGGATTTAACTGCCAGGATTGGGAAGCAACACTGTCCAAATAGTTATCCTTATTAAATTCTAAATGCCAACCAGAAACATCCAATGGTTCATCACTGACATTTGACACCTCAAGATAAATGATATCAGGATTCGAGAAAAATATCAAGTCGGTAATAAGCACTGGAATATCCCGTGACTTCGCCTGGTACCAATAGGATGTATCATTGTAGAGCGGAGCAGTTTGCAAAGTATCTCCCATGAATATGCTGTTTATACCATTTTGCGACTCATACCAATAAACGGAGGAGTTATAATCTCTATTTGCAATTAAACTTGCTTGCTGCCCCTCCAGTATCACAATATTATCTACGCTTGCCTGCGGTTCAAAAAACGAATAGGCCGAATAATATGCTGTGTCATTAATTGGAATTGTATCACCTGGTAGAGAACAAAATACTTTAACATCGAACAGGCTATTATAATTGAGAGTATTCAAATCAATCAGAGTTGAGAAGCTAAACTCCCTGCTACAGCCAGGCAAAAGGTGTTCACCAAGGTTTTCTGTTACTGACACATAACCACCATTGACGGTATAACGCATTGAGGTAGATGCTGGAATAGTATCTGTTCCATTGTTGGCAATAGTAATCTTTACCGTATCAACATTCAAGCCACATCCAGAGCTAAGCGGTGCACTTCCAACTACAGCCATCTCATTAAATGGGTCAACACAACCATATAGTTCCAGCATATCAATGGCCAAATCAGCATTGGCATATTGGATAATTGTATAGGTAAACTTCAGGTATATTATTTGGCCTGCAAATTGCGAAAGGTCAACAGTTTGATAAAGGTATGGGGCCGCTGATGATGTTTGAACCTGATCATTAAAAACTGTATCCCAAATGGTTGTATAAGGCCCGACAGTATCCAGAGCTGCACTAATCTTAAGCCTTGAAGCTGGAATACCAGGACCATGGGCATGGTACCAAAAGCCAGCCAAAACATTTTGTGCTGCCAATTGCAGATCAATCGCCGGTGAATACAGAACAATCGTTCCGGGTTCAGAAGCACTTGCTTCCATATAGGAACTTCCTTCATAGGCCTTATCAGGGCCGGCGTTGGCAGGAGAAGTACTTCCATTTCTTATCCTCCAGGCATTTGCCATTCCGGATGCAATATCGCCCGTCCAGTTTCCAATTCCATTCTCCCATTTTTCTTGAAAAAGTGGATATCTTTTCTTATTAGTGCAGCTAAGTGCGGCAGGAGTTGAAAACGACAGAGGACCTACCCAGTGGCTGCTAGCTCCGGGTCCGCAGGAGTCCTGAACGTACACATCATATTTACTCACCGGGTTCAGGCCAGTCAGTGCATGTGGGTAACTTACATCCATTATCCTTGTGCCTGTCCCAACCTGAAAGCCTGCGGGCCCATATTCAAGATTCCAGCTATTTGCCCCTCCGGTTTTCCAGGAGATATTAGCAAACGTAGGGTGGATATAGCTTACTGAGATGTTTGAAGGCATTGGACAGCTTATGTCCATTACCCTAAAATCATCCACGGCAACATGATAGTTAACAGCATATGTGCTATTCCCTACTATGTACACAAAACGTAGCATGACAGTACTATCCCCGGCCAGGGTCGGTAAATAGCATGTGTCCTTTCTCCATACATCTCCACGATCGCCAGATATAGACCATACAGAGGTCCAACTCTGACCATGATCATTGGATGCATCAATTGTCAACGAACCATCAATCTCATTATAATTATTCAAATAATTATAGAATACAAGAGCAGGCAAAGCCACATCAGAAAAATCAAAATAGGGGCTTTCAATTACAAACGTATCACTCTGTGCCGCTTTGTCGGTATCACACCACATAAAATACTTCCCATCTTTCGCATTAGAAGGTAGAAATGCATAAGCTTCATCACCTATGCTCCAGTTTCTATTATCATAATCTACATTATTCCAATCCTGAAAACCGTCTTCCCAACTTACGATATATTGCAATGAATTTGCTGATTGGAATTTAGAAAATGAGGACCACATTGATGTATCTCCTAAAGCTGATATTCCTCGTACGCGATACAAGTAATGGGCATTTTGATTAAGAGTATCCAATAATACTGAATTGGACGAAACTACAGGACCAAAATTCAGATTACTTCCAGCATCCAGGTCATACCATTGCAATTGATATTCCGGAACTCCAGCAATCTGGCTCCATTCCAGATGAACTGAATTACTACTAAGGGTAATATCCGACAGACTATCTGGATAATCAAGTAACTGAGGTCCGAATATTCTTATATCATCAAGCTGCCAATCATCATATCCTGCACCACTACCATTGTCCACACTAAACTTCAGGCTAAAAAAATGAGAGGAGCTCAAAAAGATGGTATCCTTATATTCAATCCAGTCCATTTCAATATCATTTTTCGGCCATCCCGGCATTTGCATCCAGCTAGTGCCATTCCAATATTTCACACTATAACTATCTGCCTGGTCAGGAGAGTCAGTACATCCATTTCTGTAGAGAAAGGAGACAATTACCGTATCAGAATGTATATCACAACCTGGAGTAGTAAAACTTGTCCCCGGCACACCATCAAGGTAGGCCATGTATTTACCTGAAGAATAACAGCTTGTAGAAATCACTGCTTCATGATTTCCACTTAGCAGGCTTAAGGGCCAGTTTCCATCATGCTCGAAATCTTCAAAAAAATACTCATCTGCAACTGTATGAACGGACAAGGTGTCGGACCAGGCAGAAGTATCAGATGCTGAGCAAATTGATCGCACATACACATCATAAAAGCGACCCGATTCAAGTCCGTTGATTGTGGCAGGCAAGGATTGTACAACGGTATCATAGGCTGTTCCTGCAGAAAAACCAGGGTCTCCATAGCTCACCTGATAACTGGTCATCGCAATATTTACATCACCATCAATCTCAACCGAGTGATAAGAAGTATCTGTAACTGACAGTGCAAGAGGTGGCAAGCAATTATTTGCACCATACACCTCCAGATTATCAAAGTTCCAGTCATCATAATTAACACCAGAACCATTAATCACTCTGAACCTTATCCTGAAATCATCATTGGTATAAACAACATGAGTATTATAGCTACTCCAGGTATCATGACTTCCTGATTTTGGCCATCCCGGCAGGTGATTCCAGGAATTACCATCCCAGTACTGAACCGTAGCCTGGTCTGATGCTTCAGGGGGATTTATCATCCCGTTTCTCCAATCAAAATAAATTACT
>JBEPXQ010000012.1:0-15042 GCA_041641835.1 Bacteroidales bacterium | reverse complement strand
ATCGCGGGTGCCGCATGATCTTTCCCGATGTCCATTCACTGAATTCCACCTCGCCCAGCAACTGTGGCTTCACCCACTGTATCTTCTTTTTCGGCGGATTAACCACCTGCGGCTCTTCTGTTTTCAACGGCTGTAGCTTCGCACCGATTTCCTTTAACAATGCTTCATTAAATCCAGTGCCCACGCGCCCGGCGTATTTCAGCTCATCATTTTCATTCACACCCATCACCAGCGAGCCAAAATGCCTGCGCGAGCCCTGCGGAGCTGTGTAGCCCACTATCACCACCTCCTGCCGCTTAACAGTTTTTACCTTCAGCCAGGAATCCGAACGTTTCCCTGCCCGGTATAAACTGTCTTTCCTTTTGGCTATCATGCCTTCCAGTTCCAGCTTTTCCATCTGTTCGAAAAATGCTTTTCCCTTCTCCACCACGTGATCCGAATAACGCACGCGGCTGCCGCTACCCGGCAGTATCTTCTTCAGCATTTTTTTGCGCTTCAGCAGCGGGACATCCAGCAGCGAGTATCCATCAATCCAAAGCAGATCAAACACATAATAGTACAGTCTTTTTTCACGGTTGCGATCCAGGTGTTGCAGCTGTTGAAAATCTGAGCGTCCATGCTCATCCAGCACCACCACTTCGCCATCCAGCAGGCAATCTACCTTTATTTCCTCTAAATCCTTGCGAATAACAGCAAACTGTTCATTATATAAATTCCCGTTTCTCGATACCAGCTTAACTTCTTTTCCCTGCTTATCTCCCAATATTCGATATCCGTCAAGCTTAATCTCAAAAATCCAATCGGGATTATCAAAAGCATCCCCTCCAAGCTTTGCCAGCATAGGCTTAGGTTCAGGCATTGCACCCTGCGCTGCTGATTTCTCCTTAGCCGGATCAACAGCCATTTTTCCACCGGTTCCGGCCCTGATCTCCTCCATGCTCCTGCCGCTTATCACCGAATGCTCGTCATATTGATGTCCGGCAGCTGCATGTTCATCCTTACTTTTGGATAGCATCCACTGCTCCTTCTCATCCTTGCTTTTGATGCGGTAAAGCGAAAACCAGCCCTGCACCTTTCGCCCGTTCAGGAAAATCTTTGCCGATCCACTTTCCAGTTTTTCCCTCAGTGCGTCCGGGTCATTAGCATCCACATCTTTCATCTTATAAACCCCCTGGTCCCAAACCATCATGGTTCCCGCGCCATAGTTGTTTTTTGGTATGTTGCCTTCAAAACTGAAATAATCCACCGGGTGGTCTTCAGTGCGTACTGCCAGCCTTCGGGTAGCAGGATCAGCTGACAGGCCTTTAGGCACAGCCCAACTAAGTAAAGCATCTGCTATTTGTATCCTCAGGTCGTAATGCAGCCGGCTTGCTTCATGCTTCTGAATCACAAACCGGTTCTCGTGCGCAATGTCACCTTCACGCGCTGCCGGCTCAGGAGTTTCATCAAAATTCCGCTTCTCGTTGTATTTCTTCAGTGGTACCACGCTTTAGCAGTTCAAAGGTTTTTAATTGGCCATTTCCAGGCTTTTTTTCAACTGACTCATCAGATCCTTCATTTCAGTTGGCTTTTCCTCTTGCTCAGCAGGTTCAAACTCCTTATCCTCGGCCTTAGCCTTGATGATCTTCTTGAGCTTCTCCTGGTATTCATCCTTATATTTTTCCGGCTTAAACTTCCCTTTCATCTGGTCTATCAGCTTCATAGCCATGTCCATCTCCTTTTTATCAGGCTTTTTCTTTTTGGGCAATTTCAGTTCTTCCGGTTCCCGTAAGTCCTGTTTATAGCGCATCTTTATCAGGAAAATCACTTCCTCGTCAGCCATCAGCAAAGCAAGATGCTCACGGTTGCGCATCACAAATTTTGCCAGCCCTCCCATTTTCGACTTTACAATCGCCTCGCGCAAGAGGTTATAAGAGCTTCCTGCTCCTTTTTCCGGCTCAATCAGGTAAGGCTTTTCAAAATACCGCGGACTGATCTCTTCTACCTTTACAAAATCCGAGATCTCTATGGCTTCCGATTTTTCCTTCTGTGCCTTTTCAAAATCCTCGTCCTTCAGCACAATATAATAATCATCTTCCTTAAAACCCTTCACAATATTATCCCAGGGCACCTCCTTGCCGTCCTTTTTGCATACACGCGTATATTTAATAGGACAGGCATCCTTTTCGCGCAGCATGTCCAGGTTTATCTTGTGCGAGGTGGCTCCGCTATACAGCTTCACCGGGATATACACCAGCCCGAATCGAATTCCGCCTTTCCAGATTGCTCTCATAGATCAATGGTTTAAGATGTTCTTTAAAGTCAACAGCCTGCTACGATGAAAGGTTTATGGATAATATTTATTTGGGCGGCCACGCCTGCCTTCCCATCCGCTCACCCCTGCCACGGCAGGCTACCGTCTCCGGCTATTAGCCGCAACCTGCCTGGCTAAGCAGCCGCATGCTGTTAACAGGAGCTCGCTTACGCTCCGCTCTGCCACAGCGCGCCTGCTAAGCCATGCAGGCCACGGGCTAACCGCCTCCGCCGGGCCGCGAAACGCCGGGTTCAAGGCCTATGTATATTAGCTTTAGCGGCCCTTGCGGTCTTTTGTCTCTTGTCTCTGAAGTTCCTTCTCCTGGTCTTTAACAGCCTTTTCATGCTCAGCTTTCCCACGCGGGTCATTTTTGCGTTTTTCCAGATTCTTCAGGTTCTTCTCTCTGCCATACATGATCAGGTTATCGCCTTCCAGTATTTTTGTGTCGCCCTGTGGTGTCCCGATAAACGTGTTGTCCTTACGCCGCACCGCGATCAGGTTCACACCCTCCTTGTTGATCTTTACATCATTCAGCTCCTTGTTCTCCAGCCAGTCACCTTCTTTTACCTTCAACACGGTTATCTCATATTCGCCCGTAAGATTCAGTAATTCCACATAATCCGTAACCTTGATCTCCGAAAATTTCTCCAGTGCCTTATTTACCATTCTCACGATTATCTTTTCCAGGTATTTGCTTTTGGACAACTGCCAGAACAGGAACAAACTTCCAACGATAATCACTATCCGCCAGATATCGTCCAGGGCGCCCTGCTTGCTATCCACGAATGTCAGCATCAGGGAGGCTACCGCCGATATAATTCCCACGTTCCCGATGAGCATCAGGCTAAGAATGATGCGCCGGCGGGCCGGGTTTTTTACAATGCTTTCCGATTCCGAGGTGGTAAATCCAACGCCTGTGAAGGCCGAGCGCGCCTGGAACTTCGCCGACTGCCTGCTCAGCCCGGTGTGCACCAAAGCCTCTGTAGCAATACGGGTAATTAACATTGATAATATAAAAATGATTATCAGGGAAATCAAAGGAGCCATGATTACTGTTTTTGTATAACTGAATATATAACAGCAGGAAAAAGTTTTCTGTTTAAGGTTTTTTCCCGCCACCTGTTTTCCCCTGGTACAATTCTCCTTTTCTTTTACCTGTTGCCCGGCAGCCTCAGCTGGTTATCGAATAAACTCATCCGGATGCGGCACAGCCATTCTTTTCACATCGTGGGATGGCGCAAAGCCCGTTACCCATGAATTTCACTCTTCCTGATGAAATCTAATACCTTCAATCTGCTGCAGGTAATGTAAAACTAATGGTAGTGCCTTTTCCGGCTGTGCTGCTAACAGATATTCTTCCTCCGTTAATATCAACAAACTCTTTGCAGATAAGCAATCCCAGGCCGGTGCCGGGTTCATTTTCCGTTCCAAAAGCTTTATTGGCATGAGCCGGTTTAAACAGTGTGTCTTTGGTTTCCCTGTCCATACCGGTTCCGTTGTCTTTCACCCTCACTACGATAGTATCATTTGTGCGGCGGGAATAAAACCAAACATTTCCGCCCCTACTGGTAAACTTGATGGCATTTGAAGTCAGGTTCCTGAGAATTGCCGCCAGCATATTCTGATCAACATAAGCATGTACGTGTTCCGCTCTGTTTTCCAGTGTAATATCTTTTTTATCACTTTCCGACTTAAACAGGCGGATATTGTTATCAATAGCTGAACGGATTTCAGTTTTGCGAGGGTTTACAGTCATTCTGCCCGTTTGGGTTCTGGCCCAGTTCAGGATATTATCTGTCAGGCTAAATACATTTTCAGCTGATTCCTGCATATAACCCACGAAACTTTTACGCTCTTCTTCATCCATATCATCATACTCCTGCTGCATATAACGGCTAAGGCTAAGCAAAGTGGATAACGGGCTTTTCAGGTCATGCCCGATGATAGAGAACAGTTTATCTTTAGCCTGATTGGCCTCCAGCAATTGTTCTTCCACTTTTTTTCTTTCAGCAATTTCGCGCATGAGCGAGTTATTGGATTCGCGCAATTCACTTGTTCTTTCCTCAACCAGCTTTTTCATCTTATCTCTCTGCCTGCGGATAATTCTGATCCTAACAAGAAAGGCAGCTGTTCCAAGTGCAATTATTAAAAGCAACAGGCTGATACGAAACAGATCGGTTTTCCAAAAAGGAGGTCTGATAATTATCTGCAGCAGCTTACCCTTACTGTTCCAGACACCATCATTATTGGATCCAATTACCTGGAGTTTGTATTCACCGGGTTCCAGTCCGAAGAAGGAAATAGAATTCCGGTTTTTCAGGTCAATCCAGCCGGTGGTTTTATTCCCGATGCCGCTCAGCCGGTATTTATACTGGTTTTTTTGCGGCTGATAAAAATTCAAAGAGGCGAATTCCACATCAAAAATGGTTTCCCTGTGGCCTAGTCCTATTTCATTAACCCCTGTAATGGGAATCTTATGCTCTCCGGGCTGGTCCTTTTTAATGAGATAAGTGTAAGCTATTTCAGGTACTTGTGTGTTGTGATTTATCTGTTCAGGATAGAACATGGTGAAACCGGTGATGCCTCCAAATATCATTAATCCATCATCAGCCTTGTAGTATGCCCCCATATTGAATTCGTCGTTCTGTAAACCATCCTTTTTATCATAATTGACATAAGTATTCTTCCCGGGGTTGAATTTGGATATCCCTTTGTTAGTACTAATCCACAGGTTTCCTTCATTATCTTCCAGGGCACAGTAAATTACATTGTTTGGTAACCCATCGCTTTTTGTAAACAGCCGAAAATCGTTATTTGATTCGCGATACATGTTCAGCCCGCCATGTGTACATATCCAGATATTGCCCTGGCTGTCTTCATTTATCGCATTCACATAATTATTGCTCAGGCTGCCGGGTATTTCAGGATTACTGCTGAAGTGTGTAAACCCGGTGCTGTCAGGATAAAACATGCCGGCTCCACCTACATCAGTTCCAACCCACATCCGGCCCCGGCTATCTTTGTAGATAGTTATGATCCTACCATAATTAATTGACTGAGGGTCATCGTCATCATGAATATAATGCTTTACCTCACCCGTTAATTTATTATATCTGTTGAGCCCATTCTGACTTCCAACCCATAAATATTTACCATCATTGAGCAAAGAATAAATGCTGACTCCGTATATATGGTCCTCTAAGAAAATATCCTCATTGGGCATATCCTTAAATTCAAAAGTGGATTTGTTGAATTTCTGCACGCCGCCTCCTTCATCGCCCATCCACAGGTATCCCGGGAACAGTGGTGCCGGTTTCACCACGAAAACATCGCGGTAAGGAGCTATGGTAAACATGCTGTCATTTTTCAGATCATACAGTCTTACACCATCATAGGTGGTAATCCACAGGCTGTCTCCCTGTTTCAGGATTCCGCGAATACTTGGGTGATCCTTGTTGCTTTCTGATTCTGAATAATTGTTATAGGTTATAAAGTTCTTTGTTTTATCTGTCAAAAGAAAAGCACCTTCTCCATTTGATCCAAGCCAGAGGTTTTGGTTACCGTCCTCATAAAGAAAGGTTACAGCAACAGGAAACTTCACCAGGTTCCTGGTTTGCGTTTCCAGCTTTCTGAAGGTTTCCCGCGCAGGATCAAACACCAGCATACCATAGCCCTGTGTAGCGATCCAGATCATAGAATCACGTACAAGAATATCAGTGATATAGGAGGTTTTAAAGTGCTCATCTCTGTACTGCCGCAGCTCACCTGTCTTCAGGTCATAACTTTCCAACGCGTGATTTATGTTGTTGAGCCACAGCTTATCTCCTTCCAGTGACATGGAGTTATATGTTTTCTTCTTTTCATAGGGATAATTCCTGATTGATTTAATTATCAGCGTAAATGTTTCCTTGTATAGGTCGAACTTATATAATCCCTCATGGTCAATTGATAGGAATATATCTCCGTTTTTAGCATTGTAAAGGATATCCCTCACCAGATCCGCCGGCATAGACGATGGATCATCCTTATCGCGATAATAGTTCTTCGTTTCGCCAGTTTCTAAATCCATCACATATAATCCTATTCCCTGTGTTCCTATAAGAAGATAATGATCTTCCACCAGAGCCAGATCAGTAATCACTTTAATGTTCTCAAAACCGGAGCGCTCGCTTTTCAGGTCAATATCAGAAAAAACTTCCGTGGCAGGATCAAAAACATTCAGTCCCCCGCCCCTGGTGCCTACATACAGTTTGCCTGAAGCATCTTCTGCTATGCATGAAATGTAGCTGTTGCTAATACTACTGGAGTCCTTATGCTCATGGGTGAATGTAACTATACTTTTCCCGTCGTATCTATTGAGCCCATCCTTGGTTCCCAGCCATATAAATCCGTTCCTGTCTTCATGTATGCATGTTACAACACACTGGGACAAGCCCTTATCAAGCGAAACCTGTTCAACAGCGAAATTTTCGCGGTGGAATGTCTCCTGGCTGGAAACGGAGTCAACTATACATATCAGTATTAAAAGCCAGAAAGAATATTTCATTATGTCAGCATCAAAATGAGTGTAATTACAAATTAATCAAGAATATTAAAATACAATAATAAAACTATTTAGCCCGGAAATCAAATGGAACAGATAAAAGTTTAATAAAAACTTTACTGATTATCCATGGCTTCAAACTTTCCGCAGGGTTTGTTGTAGAATAAATAAAGTTTTATTTTTACCTGATGTTTTAACGGGATCAAATGGCAGGTAACAGGGCACTTTAAGAATCGTTGCCTGGCTTACGGAGTGAACAAATTAACCTTGTGACAATGAAAAAGAAACGAGCAGGATATCTTGAGGGAGTTGTTTCGGTTGTGGTTAACATAATTCTGTTTGCGCTAAAATACTGGGCCGGTATTGTTTCAGGCTCGGTTGCCCTGCTGGCAGATGCCTGGCATACGTTAACCGATTCGGTTAGCTCGCTTATTGTTATCCTGGGCGTGAAGTTGTCGGATAAAACAGCCGACAAGGAGCATCCATTCGGGCACGGAAGGTGGGAACAAGTGGCATCGATTTTTATTGCAGTTTTACTGGCCTACATAGCCGTTGATTTTATCCGCGAATCCATTGACCTTTTTAAGAATAAACAATCTGCCAATTTTGGCACTATCGCCATCATCGTTACAATTGCTTCCATTATTACCAAGGAAGCGCTTGCACGTTATGCTTTTATGCTGGGCAAAAAATCGGGTAATTCAGCTGTGAAAGCCGATGGCTGGCATCACAGGTCTGATGCTCTTTCATCCGTGCTTGTACTTGCCGGAATTTTTCTGAATCCTTATTTCTGGTGGATTGACAGCTTGCTGGGTTTCCTTATCTCTATTTTACTTCTGTATGCAGTTTTTAATATTTTACGAGAAGCAGTGAATACGATGCTGGGCAAAAGACCTTCCCCGGAACTGGTGGGGCAGATTAAATCCCTGATAGAAGAAAACGAACAGCTGAAACTATTCCCTCACCATTTTCACTTGCACGAATATGGTGAACACCGTGAACTAACCTTTCACATCAAGGTAAATAAGCATTGTACTGTACAGCAGGCCCATGACCTGGCCACACGCATAGAAAAAGCTATTAAAGCAGAGCTGAATATAACAGCTACTATCCATCTTGAGCCTCAGGTGCAGGAGCCAGATTCCTGATTGCCAGATATGACATTATCCCGATACCCGTTTCAAGGCTTCTTTCATCAATATTAAAGGTGGAAGTGTGGAGGTTTGAAATAATGCCTTTTTCTTCGTTTCTTATCCCCAGCCTGTAGAAGCATGAAGGCACCTGCTGGGAATAGTATGCAAAATCTTCAGCTGTCATTCGCAGGTTCAATTGCCGCACCTTATCCATACCCAGAAAGTCACTGGCATCATCAAAACACCGGGCTGTTAGCTTTTCATCATTCACCAGATATGGATATCCTTTATCAATAACCACCTCACAGGACCCTCCGGCTGCCATAGCTGTATTCTGCGCTACTTCCGTTATCCGCTGATGCGCATTTCCCCTCCAGGTTTCATCAAATGTTCTAAGGGTGCCATCCATTTTAACCTCATCAGGGATAATATTGGTACGCCCTTCAGCAATAAACCTGCCAAATGACAGTACAGTGGGTATTTCAGGAGGTGCATTTCTGCTGACTATCTGCTGCAGACTGGTCAGTATCTGTGCGCCCATTAAAACCGTATCTATGTTCTTATCCGGGGTGGCTCCATGGCCGCCCTTTCCTCTAACTGTAAGGTAAACCTCATCAGTGGAGGCCATATACTGTCCTCCTCTCATACCAACTTCTCCTGTTTCTATCTCAGGATCCACATGCAGTCCAAAAATTTTCTTCACCGGGTATTTAACAAACAGCCCTTCTTCAAGCAACATTCTGGCCCCTCCGGGTAAATTTTCTTCGGAAGGTTGAAAAACAAGAACCACATCCCCGCCAAGCCTGTCGCGTAATTCATAAAGAATCTTTGCAGTACCCAGCAGGATAGCCGTATGCGCGTCGTGCCCGCAAGCATGCATCACACCTTCATTTTTTGAAACATAATTATGCGTATTTTCTTCAGCAATAGGCAGAGCATCCATATCAGCGCGCAGGGCAACAGCAGGGCCTTTTTGGGCACCTTCTATGAATCCAATAACACCGGTTCCAGCCATTCGTTCATGCGTTATCCCGATCTTATCAAGCTGCTGCTCCACGAACTCAGCTGTTTTATGTTCTTTTTTTGACAATTCCGGATTACTGTGTATATGCCTTCTTATTGCAATTACTTCAGAATGATAAATCCTGGCTTTCTCTTTTATAAGGTCTTTAATATTTTCCATAATTTCCTTTATTTATTCAGGATCAGCTTAATGGCCATAGCCATTACCAGTATTCCAAAAATCCTTCGTAGTGTTTCCTGGGGCAGGTTCACTGCCACTTTTGATCCCAGCCAGCCCCCAATAATAAAACTAACGGCCAGTACCAACGCGAACTTCAGGTTTACATATCCCTCTTTGTAGTAATTGTAAGCTGCCAGTATCCCGATGGGCGGGATCATCATAGCCAGGTTTGTACCCTGGGCGGAATACTGCGACATGCCAAGGGCAATAATCAGTGCCGGAATAACAATGATTCCACCACCAACTCCGGCTATGCCTCCTGTGAAGCCTGCCAGCAAACCTATTACAATGAGAATGATCAGGGTTTGAAGATCCATAAATTAGTTTTGCTAACAAAGATAAGGAACTTCGTAAAGATTTTGTTTAGTGCCAGTGAAATAAACTACGAGTGAAAACGGCCTAAAAGTCGAGGTTGAAGGACAGATATATTCTCGGATCCTGCACATTACCTTCAGTGTAGCCCCAGGCGTAATCCACTCTGATGAAATAACCAAACAGCTTGGCTCTCAATCCGGCACCAGCCCCTCCTATCATTGGTTCAACCATTCTTTTCACGGTGATTCTGAAAGGCTTTTCATAATATTTTGATTCAATCACTGTATTTTCATAGCTATATGGATTCAATCCGCTCCAGGCTGAGCCGATATCCATGAAACCTACCAATTGTAAGCTGCTTAAAAATTCAGACCTGAGTGGTTTTTTAGCAAAATATCTTACCAGCGGGAAACGCAGTTCCGTATTGTATAAAGCGAAGGTATTACCGTTTCGGATGTTTTGCTGGAATCCACGCATGGGAGTTGCCAGGGTCTGAAAAGCATAATTCTGCTCGTAATCGATGGGTATTTTGCGGTTAAACTTCGGCGCCAGCCAGTTGTCCACGCCTCCCATATAATAGATCAGCCTGGCTGATCCAAAACTGGTGGAGGCAGCAATGCGATTGGCCCAGATAAACGTGCGGTGAACAGGTAGATAGTGCCTGAAATCTAGTCCAACCACAAACAGGTTTACATTATCCTGACCGTGATCAACCAGCTGATAATATTCACCAAAAATCTTTCCTCTGCTCCCGAATAATGTATTGATGCCGCGGTTTCGGGTATTGTCAAATACCAGCTGAGATTTCAGCCCGGCCCAGGTGTAATATACATTAGGAACTTCCAGGGTAAAATAGTCTGTTGCCAATACGGTTGAACGGTCATACCTGAGCGAAGCTGTACCACGATAAGAAAACACCTGGCTAAACGGGTATTTTATCTTGTAATAAACTGTGTGTGAAGATATCCTTTGAATAAATTCAGGGTTAGGATTTTCATATGACTTCCTGTGAAAGACCCATTGCTGATCCAGGCGGTGCTTCAGGTTTTCGTAGCTGAGCATGTATTCATTATTCCTCAGGCTGGGAGACAACCTCACACCACCTGTGAGCCGGAAGTCCTCCATCAGATCTGTTGCTCCAACCATGAACAGCCCGCTGAAACCGGGATTCAGAAAAATGGGCGATCCTCCCCCGGTAAATGGCTGATAGGATTCACTCATAAAAGAAAAATCCATCTGGCTCACCAACTTGTTAATGCTGTATTCCACGTAATAATTCAGTTCCACAGGAGCATTGCTTTTGCCTTTCTGCTTCAGTTGCTGAAGCTGCTTTCTGCGTTCTACCGGGTCAAGGTCGGATTCAAAAACATAGTCTTCAATATTAACCTCTCCTGAATCCAGCGGCTCTTTTTCATCCCTCAGGTCACTTTCCATCAAAGGAATAAATCTTTTTTCCTTTTTTTTCTCCTCTTGCTTCTGCGGTTTTACAGGAGCCTTTTTCCTATGCTGTGCTATAACCTGATTCCGAAACACTGTGTTTTCCAGCACGTTTTCATTAAGTGTATCCTGCAATCCCAGTTCTCTTACAAATAGCTTATCATATCCATTATGATACACGTGCTCCACCAGTTTACCCGATGGAAGGCTGATGTCATGCTCCAATATGCTGCGACTGTAGTTTGTTAAAGGATACGTCTGCGAAAAGTACCTGTAGTGAACAGTAGTGTCCACATAATTTATGGCACTGTCAAATTTGGCTATGAAGCGGTTCTTAATGCCATTATGATCACTAAGATAAGCAACATATCCCTTTTGGTATTCCTCGGGGTGAGTTTCATTGATGTAGGATGTATTGGTTATCTGCCATAATTTGCGACTCCCGGTGTTATAATGGTAAACAAAGATGTCGCGGTATTCAGGTATGTTGATGGTGTCTTTTCTGTCGCGTTCGCGGAAAGTGAGCCTCACATTATTAAGGGTGTCGGAAGTACGGTTTGAGCTGAAGACAATATCCTCGGAATTATTAACAAAGCGTGGCTGCATATCATCATAAATATCATTGGTGATCTGCTCGAAGGTTTCCGAGCCAAGATTATATACAAAAAGATCGGTTTGTCCGTCTTTCACCGCCGACATCACTATCTTTGATCCTTTATGATTGTAATCAATGTCAAGGATTTTCTGCACTTCAAACAGCTCCTGCCGCTCAAGTTTATCCTCCTGCATATCATAATAATACATGAAGTTCTCGCCTTTTCTTTCCACCAACAAAATAAAAAGCCGGCTGGTGGGATGCCAGGCTACAATGGGATAGGAAAAGTCAACCTTCTGATCCAGTTTATGTCCCTGCCTGAAAATTCTCTTTCTTTTTCCGGTCTCTAAATTCTTCAGGAAAACCTTCATCTTCCCCAGCCGGTTGGATGAATATACAACCCATTTCCCGTCAGGGCTGATCCTGGGGTTATAGTAATGATAATCCTGCTTCATGCGCTTCTGAAGCACATCTTCACCAATCTCTGTCTGGTTCTGCCCGTTGAAGGCATACATATTATAGTAGTAATTTCTCCATTCCTCAACCAAGGTGTTATAGGAAGTTCCGAGTATATAAAGAAATGCACTTTCAATATTTCTGGAAGCTTTGGTCATGTAAATGATATTGGGGATAACCCTTTCGCCGTATTTATCAGCAACAAATTTCCAGATGGAATGCCCGGCATAGGTTGCATCTTCGCCCATGAGTGAATTAAAATCCTCATATCGTCCCGTGAGGATGCCGTCTCTAACATAATTATCAGTAGTGGTATTCCAGGGTTCAGCCAGGTATGATATCAGTCCGTTTTTATACCATTCGGGCAATGCCAGCAGCGTGGAGTTTTTTACAGCCGCGGCCACATTCGAACCCATAAGCATTTGATTGACCAGAATATTGGCTATCCCTGAACGTATCTGTCGCTCAAGATTGGTATGATTTCCATTGAAATAAATAAAAACCTTATTGCCCACAAGGTGCGTTACGCCTCCAACATTATATTGCTCATCACTGATCAGCCCTATATTGCTCTCTTTCAGGTCACTTAAACTCTGAAATATCAGAAAGTGGGCCTTTTCATTCAGGCTGTAATCCAGCTCTTCCTTCATTCTTTCCATTTCCTGATTGGCGTAGCGATAGGTATAAATAGCCAGGTCCTTTCCCCCACGGTAATAATAGGTATTGAAATCAGTAAACCGGTAGTAAAACCAGATACGGTTTTCAAAATACTGAACGCGGTTTTTGCCGAATTCCACTTGTGAACCATTATAAAACTGGCTATAACCAGTGGCTGCAGAAGTTAACGCCAAAAAAAGGAGTATGTATCGTAGAATTTTCTTCACCTGACTAATAATTGATTCATTCGGAACTTTTATAACGGTATTGTGCTGTTTAAATTTTACTGCTGCTATATTTCAATCTTCAAATATCTATAATTTATACATCAAATAAAAATTTCATTACTTTGCAACTGCCATCTGCCTGCTTGCATGCACAGCAAATCTGGTATGCAGGTTAACAAATCCGGGCATTTGATGTTTGACTTTCAGGTAATAAATTGCGTTATGATAGAACTTAAAGAATTTGCGTTCAACCCGCTTCAGGTAAATACTTACCTGCTTTATAATGAAGAAAGAAAGTGTATAATCGTAGATCCGGCCTGTATTTATCAGGAAGAAAAAGATGCTTTGAGCGGATTCATTGAAGAACAAAAACTAAAGCCCGTGATGCTGGTGAACACACACTGCCATGTGGATCATGCAGTTGGCAACGGCTTTATCAACGAAAAATATGGTCTTAAACCAATGATCCATAAGGCTGGTAAGCCCATTCTTGATTCTGCTCCCGAGCAGGGCCAGCTTATGGGGTTTCCGCCCTTTTCTAATCCTGAGCCCGAAAAATATCTGCTGGATAATGAAAATATCAGCCTTGGGGATGATGAAATTGAGGTGAGATATACACCGGGGCATGCAGATGGCAGCATTTGCCTGATCATTCATGAGCAGAAGATCCTGCTGTCAGGTGATGTTTTATTTGCCAATTCTGTTGGCCGTGCTGATCTGCCCACGGGTGACATGGGCCTGCTAAGAAAGAGTATCCGCAAAAAATTATTCACGCTTGATGATGATTTTGTGGTATATCCCGGGCATGGGCCTGCCACCACCATCGGGAATGAAAAAGCCTATAATCCATTTGTTTAATTCAGAAAAAACTAAAAACTTACCCGAACAAGCTATTCCCATTCCTCTTTATATGCATCAAATAATTTATGTGCTGCAACATAGGCTGAAATTTTATTTTCGATGATCATTTCCTCCATTTGTACCTGGAGCTTTTTGATTCGGTCATTTCTATAGAAGTCATTTTTCAACCTTTGATTGATGCTTTCATACATGCGGTACTTTTCCTGCTGCTGCCTTTTGTCGAAGAAAAATCCATTTTCTTTTGTAAAATTCATATATTCAACAATCATTTCCCACACCTCACGTATGCCCTCACCTGTAAGCGCCGAGCAGGTTTGAGTTTTAGGTTCCCATCCTGATTCTTTCGCCGGGAACAGATGAAGCGCGTTGGCATAACTAACTGCCGCCTGCTTTGCCTGATTTTTATTAGCCCCGTCAGCCTTATTGATCACAATGGCATCGCTCATTTCCATTATTCCGCGTTTTATGCCCTGAAGTTCGTCTCCAGCACCCGCCAGCATCAGCAGGAGAAAGAAATCAACCATGGAATGTACGGCAGTTTCGCTTTGGCCAACTCCCACTGTTTCCACAAAAATCCTGTCAAAGCCAGCGGCCTCACATAAAATTATAATCTCACGGGTTTTGCGTGCCACTCCTCCCAGTGAGCCAGCGGAGGGCGAAGGCCGGATAAATGCCTGCTCGCTGCCCGAGAGTTGTTCCATCCGTGTTTTATCACCAAGTATGCTGCCTTTGCTGCGTTCGCTACTGGGATCAATTGCCAGCACAGCAAGCTTATTTCCGCTATTCACCAGCTGCGTCCCCAGAGCCTCTATGAAAGAACTTTTACCCACACCCGGCACTCCTGTTATTCCAACCCGGATGGATTTCCCTGAATAAGGAAGACATTTTTCGATGATCTTTTGAGCATTTTCATAATGACCGGGCAGGTTACTTTCAACCAATGTAATGGCCTTGCTCAAAGTAACCCGATCGCCTTTTAGTACCCCCTCAACGTACTCATCTATATTTATGTCCTTTCTCTTTTTTTTCTTCCTCAGCTTCTCAAGAAGATTCTCGTTCAGAGCAGAAGGCTGGTTTACGCCGCCTTTAACATGCAAAGCTGATTTTTTATCTTTTTTATCCATTGATCCTGATTGATTTTTTGCTCCTGTTTTTAAAACAAACCGGCTCCATTTCCGTTTCTTTTCCACAACAAAATTACAGGAAAATAAGCAGCCATGAAGCAAAAGAAACAAACATCTGTCTCACAGTTTATTTTACTTGTAAGCAGCTGATAAACATT
>JBEPXQ010000011.1:0-15377 GCA_041641835.1 Bacteroidales bacterium | reverse complement strand
ATTTATAACAAAAAGCCCGGAGCAATATGTTCCGGGCTTTTTTCTGTTCATTTTTATTTGTTTATTTACGCTCACCATCAATATAGCGGATAACAAATGCATCCTTCACTTTCGGTTTAAGTTCTGCCAGCTTTTGTTTGGCTGTACTATAATCATCCCATGGTCCGAGCGTATAGCGATACCATCCATCATCTCCTTTCTCAACGGATACCCTGTCCACATCTATATCATACTGCTCTGCAAAAACATCCACGGCCAGGCGTGCATTCTTGGTTGCAGCAATCTGGATCTTATAATATTTTCCTGAACGTTTATCAGGCTTTGGATCAGGATTTCGGATTTTGTCCACTTCTCCAAGATTTCTCAAACGCTCATTATTATGGAAAGCCACTACGAATGCATCCCGCACTCCGGTACTTTTCAGCTGCCTTTTATATTCATTAGCTGAGCTGTAGTCTTCAAAATCACCCACTGAGTACTTGGCATATCCATTATGGAAGTGCTCGTAAACAGGCTCATCAACCTTCAGCTGCTTCTTAACTTCTGATACCGGTTGTTTACCATTATAGATTGCTCTTACCTGAACTCTGTAGGTAATTTCAGACGTTTCCGGCACCTCTACCTCCTCTGGTTCTTCTGCTACTGGTTCTGGTTCTGCCTTCACAGTTATGCTGTAATTATATTCCTTTGACTTTTCCTCATCGTTTTCTGTATAGAAAACTGAAGCGGGCAGCTCATAATCTCCGGCAGCAACAGCGCCAACACGTAATTGAATACGCATGGAAATACTTTCTGCTTTAGGCAGCTTGTCCCAGTTGAAACTCATAACCTGGTCCTCAAATCGGAATTTAGCTCCAATGGCGCTACCTGATACCGCGCGTACACCCATAGGCAGAGTTTGCTGGAAACGGGCTTTATCATTCAGGTCGCCTTTTTCCAAACGATAAGTAATGTTTATTGTATTTTCACTCTCCACCTCTTCAGGAATATCAGCAACAAGCTCAACATCCACAGGCTCTTCGGCAATAACCGGTTCTGGTGCTGGTTCTGGCTCTGGTTCTGGTTCCGGTTCTGGTTTTTTCTTAGCAAAGTCGAACTTATAAACCACACCCAGTGAGGTGTAACTGTAGATATCATTTATCTCGGTGTTTCCAATAGTTGCATCAATATTATCAACGCTTACAATATTTGCTGTAGTCTCCAGGCGCAGGTTAAAGTGATCACTCAGGCTGAACTGCAAACCACCTCCCACCGGGAAACGGCTGCCCGTAGCCATGGAAGTTTCGCTTTGTCCATTGTTTTCATAACCCACCGAATTAATATACTCTCCTGACGTAAGCTGTGTCGTTAGCGAGCGGTAATGCAGCCTGCCATATCCGGCATGAAGATAAACAGAAAACAACCGGTTGTTATCATAGCCTCCTATTAAATCATTGAGGTTTACCCTCAGATTCAAGGCATAATCAAAGTAATCTGCCTCGAAGGACTGATTAAGCATATTACCGGCCTCATATTTATCCCTTACCCCTTTAAGCTGCCCGTAGGAAAAGTCAGCACTCAGCAAAGAAAAAGGTAATATCCGGTACCCTGCACTAAGGCCATAAGCCCATTGGTTATCATCCTGAAATTTTTCAAAATAATCTCCCTGATCTTCATTTACGCTAACATCACCCCAGAATAATGTTGGTCCTGCATTGAGTCCAAGCTGCCAGCGGGGGGAAACAGTTTGGGAAGATACGCTGCTAAACGTGAGTAAAAGCAGGAAAGCAGGGAAGAAAATAAAAGTAAATATCTGTCTCATAGATTTTTGTTTTTGTCCTTAACAAATTTAACAATTAAAATCCAATAATCAAGTTTTTAGGCCATAATTTTTAATATTTTTTCCGTATCGCTTGTTATTATCAATAAATGTTATACTTTTGCGAGCCGAAAATGTTTAAAAATTCTTTTGTTTATAATTATAATTTAAAGAAAGGTGGTATAAACCATGATTATTGTTCCGGTAAAAGAAGGTGAAAATATTGATCGCGCTCTGAAGAAACTAAAACGCAAGTTTGAAAAAACCGGCGTTATTAAGGATGTCAGAGAACGTCAGCATTACACCAAGCCTTCGATAAAACGCAGACAACAAATACTGAAAGCTGAATACGTACAGCAAATGAGGAACAAAGAAGAAGGCATTTAGTTTGCCTGATTCAGAAAAAGGGAAGAAAACTTGTATCTGCTTTTCATTTGACATATCTTAGTGATCGTGAAAATCAATTTTGTTTTCTTCCTTTTTTATCGTCCATGCTGCAGCAACAAACAAAAGAATTCATAAGGTACATCAGGCACGAAAGGCGCTATTCGGAGCACACTATCAGGGCTTATGAAGCCGACCTGCAAGATTACTCAGAATACATCCACGAAACATATGGCTCCATTGGGTTAAAGGATCACACGCATAATCTGATCCGTTCCTGGTTGAGTTTTTTACTGGACAAAGGTTTAACAGCAAAAACTGTCAGCCGTAAAATCACAAGCCTGAAATCGTTCTTTAAGTATTGCATTCAAAATGGATTTATCGAGAATAATCCTACTGCGAAGCTTCAGCCTGTAAAAATCCCGCAACGGTTGCCGGATTTTGTTCAGGAGGATGAAATGAAAAAGCTGTTTAGCGAATTCAATTTTTCGGAAGATTATTCATCAAAACGTGATCATGCAATACTGAACATACTTTATGGTACAGGCATCAGGGTTTTTGAACTTGTAAACCTGCAAGTACAAGACCTCAACCTGCACCAGTGTTCTTTGAAAGTATTGGGTAAAAGAAATAAAGAGAGGATCATTCCTGTACATGAGGAACTGAATGAAATCCTCAGGAAATACCTGCTTTATCGCACTGCCTTTATTTCTGATAATGAGTCGATTAAAGCCAAAGACTGGTTATTTCTGTCAAATAAGGGAAACAAAACCTATCCGAAATTGATTTATAATATAGTGAAAAGTCATTTGGAACAGGTTACCACCAGGGGTAAAAAGAGCCCGCACGTTTTGCGGCACACATTTGCAACGCATTTGCTTAGCCATGGTGCTGATCTGAATGCCATAAAGGAGTTGCTCGGCCACTCCAACCTGGCGGCAACTCAGGTCTATACACACAGTTCTATAGACCAGCTAAAATCAATATATGAACAAGCCCATCCCAAGGGCAAATAAACAGGAGGTTTATTATGAAAGTTGACATTAATTCAGTTCATTTCCGCGCGGATGTAAAGCTGGAAGATTTCATCACCGAGAAGGTGAACAAATTGGAACAGTATTTCGATGGAATTCTTGGCAGTGACGTAATGTTGAAAGTTGAAAACACAGATGGAAAAGATAACAAGATTGCCGAGGTTAAGATAAAGGTACCTGGCGATGATCTTTTTGCTAAAAAACAAGCCGCAAGCTTTGAAGAAGCCACTGATCAGGCAGTTTCTGCACTTCGCAAGCAGCTGATCAAGTATAAAGAAAAGCTCAAAAGTGCTTAATTTTCAAGCATCAGAAAAAAAAATAAGAAAATCTGGTTAAAATATTTGGTAATTATCTTTAACCTTCATACATTTGCAGACCTTTTCACGGGGTCTGCATTTTTATGGCCTTTTGAAAAGACACAACAAGCCGATGTAGCTCAGTTGGCCAGAGCAGCTGATTTGTAATCAGCCGGTCGGCGGTTCGAATCCGTCCATCGGCTCTCAAGTTCTGAGAGATATTGAATTTACCCATTAAAGGGGGGATACCAAAGTGGCCAACTGGGGCAGACTGTAAATCTGCTGGCGTACGCCTTCGGAGGTTCGAATCCTCCTCCCCCCACAATTAGAATACCAGCGGGAGTAGCTCATCCGGTAGAGCGACAGCCTTCCAAGCTGTAGGTGGCGGGTTCGAGTCCCGTCTCCCGCTCAATTGATCATCGCTGATCAATAAAGAGATAACCTGAAAGGGTGTCTCTTTTTGCGATTTCGGGAAAGTAAAGTGAATCCTTTTCTGAATAAGCCGATGTAGCTCAGGGGTAGAGCGTTTCCTTGGTAAGGAAGAGGTCACGAGTTCAATTCTCGTCATCGGCTCGGCGACAGAAATAAATTAAAAACCAACCAAATACATAAAGTGTTATGGCTAAAGAAAAATTCGATCGGTCAAAAGAGCACCTTAATATAGGTACTATCGGTCATGTTGACCACGGTAAGACTACTTTGACTGCGGCAATTACGTTGATCCTTTCGAAAAAAGGACTCTCCGAGGTAAAGTCTTTCGATTCTATCGATAATGCTCCGGAAGAGAAAGAACGTGGTATTACAATTAATACCGCTCACGTTGAGTATCAAACTGAAAATCGTCACTATGCACACGTTGACTGCCCAGGTCACGCTGACTACGTTAAGAATATGGTTACCGGTGCTGCTCAGATGGACGGAGCTATCCTCGTTGTAGCTGCTACTGACGGCCCAATGCCACAAACGCGTGAGCACTTGCTCTTAGCTCGTCAGGTTGGTGTACCAAAAATCGTTGTGTTCATGAATAAAGTGGACATGGTGGATGATGAAGAGTTGCTCGAACTCGTGGAAATGGAAATCCGCGAACTGCTCGACTTCTACGAATTCAACGGAGATGAAACTCCAATTATCCAGGGTTCAGCTCTTGGTGCTTTGAATGATGAAGAAAAATGGGTTGATAAGATCATGGAGCTGATGGAAGCCTGTGATACATGGATCCCATTACCAAAACGTGATAAGGATAAGCCTTTCCTGATGCCTGTTGAGGATGTTTTCACCATTACAGGTCGTGGAACAGTTGCTACCGGTCGTATTGAAACTGGTGTTATCAATACTGGTGACCCTGTTGACATTATCGGTATGGGTGCTGAAAAACTCAAATCAACCATCACAGGTGTGGAAATGTTCCGTAAGATCCTCGACACTGGTGAAGCTGGTGATAACGTTGGTCTGCTCCTGCGTGGTGTTGACAAAAAAGAAATCAGCCGTGGTATGGTAATTTGTGCCCCTGGTTCAGTAAAACCACATGCTAAATTCAAAGCTGAGGTTTATATCCTGAAGAAAGAAGAAGGTGGCCGTCATACTCCATTCCATAACAACTACCGTCCTCAGTTCTATTTCAGAACTACCGACGTTACCGGTGAGATCAAACTCCCCGAAGGTGTTGAAATGGTAATGCCTGGTGATAACCTTACTATCATCGTTGAGCTGATTTCAGAAGTAGCCATGGACAAAGGTCTGCGTTTCGCTATCCGCGAAGGTGGCCGTACCGTGGGTGCCGGTCAGGTAACCGAAATTCTGGAAGATTAAGCTTAAAGCAAAATAAAGAAAAGGTGTTTGGTTTAAGCAAGCTTAAATTAAATACCTTTTCTTCTCAATAAACGGGTGTAGCTCAATTGGTAGAGCAGCGGTCTCCAAAACCGCAGGCTGTGAGTTCGAGTCTTACCACCCGTGCTAAATTAAAATCAAATGGCAAAGATCAAATCATACGTTAAGGAAAGCTACGACGAATTAATGAACAAAGTGTCGTGGCCAACATGGAGTGAGCTGCAAAACAGTGCTATTGTTGTATCCATTGCTTCCCTAATAATCGCGCTAGTCGTGTTTTTGATGGATATTTCATTCCGAAATATACTGGAGCAGTTCTACAAGTTATTTGGTTAATTGTCAATGATTTTATTCATCCGCCAGAAGTTAGTGTGGTATGTCAGAACAACAGGAAGATAAAAAGTGGTACGTGGTTCGAGCCTTAAGTGGTAGCGAAAAAAAAGTAAAGAAGTATATTGAGAGCGAAATCAAACGCCTCAATCTTACGGATTACATCACGCAAGTGCTCATCCCTACAGAAAAGGTTTACCAGGTACGCAATGGTAAGAAGATCAGCAAAGAACGGAACTATTTCCCGGGCTATGTGCTGATTGAAGCCAATCTTATTGGAGAGATTCCACACTATATCCGCGACATCCCGGGAGTAATTGGTTTTCTGGGTGCTGAAAAAGGGGGCAATCCCAGTCCGCTTCGCCAGCATGAAGTAAACCGCATCCTTGGAAAAGTGGATGAACTAACGGATACGGATGAACAGCTCAATGTTCCATTTATGGTTGGTGAAGCAGTTAAGGTCATTGATGGGCCTTTCAATAGTTTCACCGGCACGATTGAAGAGATTAACGAAGAGAAGAAGAAGTTGAAGGTGATGGTTAAGATCTTCGGACGTAAAACACCATTGGAACTTGGGTTTATGCAGGTGGAGAAGGAGTAACTTTCTCCCGAACACCCATTCACAAATCAAATTTACCAGGAGACAAAAATGGGAAAAGAAGTTGACGGTATTATCAAACTGCAGATCAAAGGTGGTGCTGCAAACCCATCCCCGCCCGTGGGGCCCGCATTGGGAGCCAAAGGGCTGAATATAATGGAGTTTTGCAAGCAGTTCAACGCCCGTACGCAGGAGCAAGCCGGTAAAATTCTGCCTGTTATTATTACGGTTTATAAAGACAAATCCTTTAAGTTTATCGTAAAGCAACCACCGGTTGCTGTGCAGTTGAAAGAAGCTGCCAAGATCAACAAAGGATCCTCTGAGCCAAACCGTCAGAAAATAGGTAGTGTAACCTGGGATCAGGTTAAGGAAATTGCTGAAGCGAAAATGAGCGATTTGAACGCTTTCACCGTTGAATCTGCAATGAACATGGTTGCCGGCACAGCTCGCAGCATGGGGCTTATCGTAAAAGGTAAGAAACCTGCCTAAAGCTATGCGGTCTAACCAGAATACCTATTAATTTAAATAGACTAATACCTATCAAGAATGTCAAAAGTAGCAAAGAAACGTAAGGAAGCTTTAGCCAAATACGACAAAACTGAAGCGTATCCATTAAAAGAAGCGTGCAAATTGGTAAAGGATATTAATACCACCAGTTTTAATGCTTCTGTTGATTTGAGCGTACGTTTGGGCGTTGACCCACGTAAAGCAAATCAGATGGTGCGTGGTTCTGTTACCCTTCCCCACGGAACAGGTAAAGAAGTAAAAGTTTTGGTGTTATGTACTCCCGATAAGGAGGAAGAAGCTAAAGCAGCCGGTGCAGACTTTGTGGGACTTGATGAATATATTGACAAGATAAAAGAGGGTTGGCTGGATATGGATGTAATCATTACCATGCCCAGCGTAATGCCCAAGATTGGTCGCCTGGGTAAAGTACTTGGCCCAAGAGGCCTTATGCCCAATCCGAAAACAGGCACAGTTACCATGGATATTGCCAGCGCGGTTAAAGAAGCCAAAGCAGGTAAAATCGACTTCAAAGTAGACAAATATGGCATTATTAATACTGCCGTAGGTAAAGTCGGATTTGAAGAAAGCCAACTGTATGATAACGCCAGAGAATTGTTAACCACAATTCAAAAGCTGAAGCCTGTGGCATCTAAAGGTACATACATGCTTAGCGTGTATATGTCAAGCAGTATGAGCCCAAGCATTAAGATCAATCCTAAGTCAATCATTCAAGCTTAACAAAGACGCTCATAAACAGAAGTGATTGAACTATGAGAAAAGAAGATAAAACTCAGTTGATTGAAGAACTGACCGAACAGTTGAAAGAATTCCCTGTTTTTTACCTGACAGACATATCAGGACTAAACGTGGCTTCTACCAACCAGTTACGGCGTCAGTGCTTCGGTAAGAATATTACACTGAGAATGGTGAAAAACACTTTACTGAAAAAGGCGCTGGAAAAAGCTGAAAAAGGCGATGATGAGCTGTTTTCAGCCTTGCAAGGCTCCACTTCAGTAATGTTTAGCGACACCGGTAATGTTCCGGCGAAGCTTATCAAAAACTTCAGGAAAGATTTTGACAGGCCCATTCTTAAAGCTGCCTACATTGAAGAAACCGTTTACCTCGGCGATGATAAACTTGATTCTCTCACGAAGATTAAATCCAGAGATGAATTAATTGCTGATGTTGTAGCACTTCTTCAGTCACCAGCCAAGAATGTTATTTCAGGCCTGCAGGCTTCCGGTGGTCAAAAAATTGCCGGTCTCCTGAAGACACTTTCTGAGAAATCAGAATAAGAATATTTCAACAAATTAATCGCATTGTAAAACAACTTAAAACAATAATAAAATGGCAGATTTAAAAGAATTTGCAGAACAGTTAGTTAATCTCACCGTTAAAGAAGTTAACGAATTAGCTGAAATTCTCAAAGAAGAACACGGTATTGAACCAGCTGCAGCAGCTCCTGTAGCCGTTGCAGCAGCTGGCGCCGAAGGTGGCGAGCAAGCTGAAGAGCAAACAGAATTTGATGTTATCCTCAAAGCTGCCGGAGCTAAAAAACTGGCTGTTGTGAAGCTCGTCAAGGAATTGACCAGCCTCGGATTGAAAGAAGCAAAAGAACTTGTTGACTCAGCACCAAAACCGATTAAAGAAGCGGTTACTAAGGACGAAGCAGAAGGTTTGAAAAAACAACTCGAAGAAGCTGGTGCTGAAGTTGAAATCAAGTAAAATATCAACTAATAACCTGATTACCCAGACCTTCCCTGTCACCAGACAGGGTTAGGTCTTTTTCTGTTTTTACATATATTTCGTTCTTTATTAATCTTCTTTGGTAACTTAAAAATTTTAAAGCCTTGGCTTCAAACAAGAATCAACGTATTAGCTTTGCATCATCTCGCATACCCGCGGAGTATCCTGACTTTCTGGACATTCAGCTCAAATCTTTTCAGGATTTCTTCCAACTGGAGACTTCCCCGGAAGAGCGTGAAAATGAAGGCCTCTATAAAGTCTTTTCGGAAAATTTCCCCATCACTGATGCACGCAACAATTTTGTCCTGGAATTTCTGGACTATTTCATTGATCCGCCACGTTATACCATCGAGGAATGCCTCGCCCGCGGCTTAACCTACAGCGTTCCGCTGAAGGCTAAGCTTAAGCTCTATTGTACGGATCCGGAACATGAAGATTTCGAAACCATTATCCAGGATGTTTACCTGGGTCTTATACCGTATATGAGCCCTAGCGGATCATTCATCATTAACGGTGCCGAAAGAGTCATCGTTTCCCAGTTGCACCGATCCCCGGGAGTTTTCTTCGGTACCAGCCGACACGCTAACGGAACTCAACTTTACTCTGCCAGGATAATCCCGTTTAAAGGATCCTGGATCGAATTTGCTACTGACATTAATAATGTCATGTATGCTTACATCGACCGTAAAAAGAAATTGCCGGTTACCACTTTGCTTCGTGCCATTGGTTATGAAAGTGATAAAGATATCCTTCAGATATTTAACCTGGCCGATGAAATTAAAGTGTCGAAAACCGGACTTAAAAAAGTACTTGGACGTAAGCTGGCCGCTACCGTCCTGCGCTCATGGATTGAAGATTTCGTGGATGAGGATACCGGTGAGGTTGTTTCCATCGAGCGTACTGAGGTGATCATTGATCGCGAAACAGCACTTGAAGAACACCACATCGAACTGATTGTTGATGCTGGTGTGAAAACAATTCTGCTGCACAAAGAAAGTGCAAACTCCAGCGATTATGATATAATATTCAGCACTTTGCAAAAAGACACTGCTAATTCCGAGAAAGAAGCTGTGGAGTTTATCTACCGCCAGCTGCGTAGTGCTGAACCACCGGATGAAGAAACCGCCCGCAGTATCATCCAGAACCTGTTCTTTAGCGACAAACGCTATGACCTGGGTGAAGTGGGTCGATATAAAATCAACAAAAAACTTGAACTGAATATTCCCCTGGATACACGTATCCTTACCAATGAAGATATCATTCATATTATCCAGCACCTGATTCAGCTCATTAATGAAAAAACCGAAGTTGATGATATTGATCACCTCAGTAACCGTCGCGTACGAACTGTAGGTGAACAGTTATATAATCAGTTTGGAGTGGGCCTTTCACGTATGGCAAGAACCATCCGTGAACGAATGAACGTTCGTGATAATGAAGTGTTCACCCCCACTGACCTGATCAATGCCAAAACACTGTCTTCGGTTATCAATTCCTTCTTCGGAACCAACCAGCTTTCACAGTTCATGGACCAGACCAACCCACTGAGTGAGGTGACCCATAAGCGTCGTATCTCTGCCCTGGGGCCTGGTGGTCTGACACGTGAAAGAGCCGGTTTCGAGGTGCGTGACGTTCACTATACTCATTATGGGCGCTTGTGTACAATCGAAACACCGGAAGGACCAAATATCGGACTGATCTCTTCTCTTTCAGTTTATGCGAAGATCAATAAGCTTGGGTTTATTGAAACTCCGTATAAAAAAGTAGAAAATGGACTGATCAAACTCAATGAAAGCCCAATCTTCCTTACCGCAGATGAGGAGGAAGACCAGATAATCACACATTCTGTAATAGATATAGAAGAGGATGGCAAAATATCACAGGAACGGATAAAAGCAAGAAAACTTGCTGATTATCCGCTTGTAGCCCCTGAGGATATCGACCTGATAGATGTGGCGCCCAACCAGATTGCATCTGTGGCTGCATCACTCATCCCTTTTCTGGAGCATGATGATGCCAACCGTGCTCTCATGGGTTCCAACATGATGCGCCAGGCTGTGCCGCTTATGAAGCCCTCTGCCCCCATCGTGGGTACAGGCCTTGAAAAACAGGTGGCCATGGATTCACGCACCAATATTGTTGCAGAAGGTGATGGTGTGATCGACTTTGTTGATGCCAAGAAGATCATTGTAAAGTATAACCGCACTGAAGAGGAAGAACTTATTTCTTTCGACGAAGAAAAGAAAGAATACAAGCTGGTTAAATTTGCCAAAACCAACCAGGGAACTTCCGTTAACCTGACACCTGCTGTTAGAAAAAATCAGAAAGTGAAAAAAGGCGATATCCTTACAAAAGGTTATGCCACTTCTGACGGAGAGCTTGGAATTGGCCAGAATCTGAAGGTAGCATTCATGCCCTGGAAAGGATATAACTTTGAGGATGCTATTGTTGTTAGTGAAAACCTGGTGCGCGATGACATCTACACTTCCATTCATATCGACGAATATGTTATGGAAGTGCGCGATACTAAGCGCGGTGTGGAAGAACTCACAGCCGACATTCCTAACGTCAGCCTTGATGCCACGAAAGATCTCGACGAAAATGGTATCATCAGGATTGGTGCAGAAGTTAATGAAGGAGACATCCTTATTGGTAAAATTACTCCCAAAGGAGAAACGGATCCAACTCCAGAAGAAAAGCTGTTGCGTGCAATCTTTGGCGATAAAGCCGGCGATGTGAAGGATGCTTCTATGAAAGCTCCGCCCTCGCTGCATGGTGTAGTTGTTGACAAGAAATTGTATTCCCGCTCCATAAAAGACAAGAAAACCCGTGCCAAAGAAAAAGAGCAGCTCGAAAAGATGGAAGCCGAACATAATGCCAGGCTGGAGGAACTCCGCGAGGCACTTGTTGAAAAGCTTCTGGAGCTTGTGAGCGGTAAAACATCACAAGGTGTTACCAATAAGTATAAAGACGTTATCATACCCAAGCGTACCAAGTTCACTAAAAAGGTACTCAGCAGTATTGATGATTATATCAATGTGAGCCCAAGAAAATGGACCACTGACAAGGAAAAGAACGACCTGATCAAAAAGCTTCTCCATAATTACAGTATCAAATATAAGGAAGAAGTAGGAAGATTCAACCGTGAAAAATTCAACATAACTGTAGGAGATGAACTTCCAACAGGGATTGTACAAATGGCAAAAGTTTATATTGCTAAAAAACGGAAGATTAAGGTTGGAGATAAAATGGCAGGACGCCACGGTAACAAAGGTATTGTAGCCCGTATTGTTCGTCAGGAAGATATGCCGTTCCTCGAGGACGGAACTCCTGTTGACATCGTGCTCAACCCACTTGGTGTACCTTCGCGTATGAACCTGGGCCAGATATATGAAACTGTTCTGGGCTGGGCCGGTGAAAAACTTGGGCTGAAATTTGCCACTCCGATTTTTGACGGTGCTTCAGTAGATCAGATCAATGAATACCTTGATAAAGCTGAATTGCCACACAATGGTAAAGTTCAGCTATACGACGGTGAAACCGGAGAAGCATTTAAGCAGAAGACTACGGTAGGGATAATATACATGCTGAAGTTGCACCATATGGTGGATGACAAGATGCATGCACGTTCCATCGGACCTTATTCACTTATCACACAGCAACCACTTGGAGGTAAAGCTCAGTTTGGTGGGCAGCGTTTTGGAGAGATGGAGGTATGGGCATTGGAAGCATTCGGTGCCGCCAATATTCTTCAGGAGATCCTCACGGTGAAATCTGATGATGTGAATGGTCGCGCCAAGGTTTACGAGGCGATTGTCAAGGGCCAGAATATGATCAAGCCGGGCATACCGGAATCATTTAAGGTGCTTGTACACGAGCTTAACGGCCTCGGTCTCAACATCGACTTTGAAAATTAGTTAACAGGACAATAATGCTAAGCAATAAAGTATCCGAATATGGCTTTCAGAAATAATTCAAATCTTACTAAAAACGAATTCTCAAAAATAACTCTCAGCCTGGCCTCTCCTGAGTTGATCTATGAGAACTCTCACGGCGAAGTACTTAAACCGGAGACAATCAACTACAGGACATATAAGCCGGAGCGCGATGGTTTGTTTTGTGAGCGTATTTTCGGACCGGTTAAAGACTTTGAATGTCATTGTGGCAAATACAAACGTATCCGCTACAAAGGCATCGTCTGTGACCGATGCGGAGTTGAAGTAACAGAGAAAAAAGTGCGCCGCGAGCGCATGGGGCATATCGAACTGGTAGTTCCGGTGGCCCACATTTGGTTCTTCCGCTCCCTTCCCAACAAAATCGGCGCTTTGATGGGGCTCCAGTCCAAAAAACTTGATACCATTATCTATTACGAAAGATATGTGGTGATCAATGCAGGTGCCGCTGCAGAGCACGGAGTTCAGTATATGGACTTTCTCACGGAAGAAGAATACTTCGAGTACATGGAAAAAATCCCTGTGGAGAACCAGTATCTCGATGATTCCGACCCGGAGAAATTTATCGCCAAGATGGGTGCTGAAGCAGTACATGACTTGCTTGCCCGCCTCGACCTTGACGAATTATCATACACTTTACGTCATAAAGCGAACACGGAAACATCTCAGCAACGCAAAAAAGATGCTTTGAAGCGTCTGCGTGTTGTGGAAGCTTTCCGCGATTCGCACAAAAGAAAAGAAAACCGCCCGGAATGGATGGTAGTGAAAGTGGTGCCGGTTATCCCGCCTGACTTGAGGCCTTTGGTGCCTCTTGATGGTGGACGCTTTGCCACTTCCGACCTTAATGACCTCTACCGCAGAGTAATCATCAGAAATAACCGCCTGAAACGACTTATCGAGATCAAGGCCCCTGATGTGATCCTGCGTAACGAGAAACGTATGCTCCAGGAAGCAGTTGATTCTTTGTTTGATAATTCAAGGAAATCAAACGCTGTGAAAACCGACTCGAACCGCCCGCTGAAATCACTCAGCGACAGCCTTAAAGGTAAACAGGGGCGTTTCCGTCAGAACCTGTTGGGTAAACGTGTTGACTATTCAGGACGTTCGGTTATTGTTGTAGGTCCAGAACTGAAGATGAATGAATGTGGTATTCCTAAAGAGATGGCTTCAGAGCTGTTTAAACCATTCATTATCCGAAAAATGCTTGAGCGTGGTATAGTAAAAACCGTGAAATCGGCCAAGAAAATCGTTGACCGCAAGGATCCCGTAGTTTGGGATATCCTGGAAAACGTACTAAAGGGCCACCCGGTGCTGCTCAACCGTGCTCCTACCCTTCACCGGCTAAGTATCCAGGCATTTCAGCCTAAGCTTATTGAGGGAAAAGCTATTCAGCTTCACCCACTGGCCTGTACAGCATTCAACGCCGACTTTGACGGTGACCAGATGGCAGTGCATGTGCCTCTGGGGCACGCAGCTGTTCTGGAAGCTCAGATACTGATGCTTGCATCGCACAACATCCTTAACCCTGCCAATGGTGCTCCTATTACTGTTCCCTCGCAGGATATGGTTCTGGGTCTTTATTATCTTACCAAGGGCAGAAAAAACATTCCTGAAAATCCGGTAAAAGGAGAAGGACTTACCTTTTATTCACCTGAAGAAGTTATTATCGGCTTTAATGAACGCAGGCTGGATATGCATGCTATCATTAATGTAAGGGTGGAAGTACCGGATGAGGAAAACGGCGGATTCAAAAAGGAAATAATTGAAACCACCGTAGGACGCGTACTTTTCAATGAAGTTGTTCCGAAAGAATTCGGATTTATAAATAAACTGCTTACCAAGAAGTCGCTTCGTGACATCATCGGCCAGCTGCTGAAGAAAACAGGAAATAAGAAAACGGTAGATTTCCTTGACAACATCAAGCATATGGGTTACCGACTGTCATATGAAGGAGGCTTATCTTTTAATATTGGTGATGTAATTGTTCCGAAGATCAAGGAAGAATTAATTGCCAAGGCTCACGAAGAAGTTGATGAAGTAATGAATAACTATAATATGGGATTCATTACCAACAACGAGCGTTATAACCAGATTATCGACATCTGGACACATACCAACTCACACCTTACCACAAGGTTGATGAAACAATTGACAAATGACAAGCAGGGATTCAATCCTGTTTTCATGATGCTCGATTCAGGAGCCCGTGGTTCCAAAGAGCAGATCCGTCAGTTGTCCGGTATGCGTGGACTGATGGCCAAGCCACAGAAATCCGGAACAACCGGAGCTGAAATTATTGAAAATCCGATCCTTTCTAACTTTAAGGAGGGGCTTTCAGTACTTGAGTACTTTATCTCTACACACGGTGCCCGTAAAGGACTCGCGGATACAGCCCTTAAAACAGCGGATGCGGGTTATCTTACCCGTCGTCTGGTGGATGTGGCGCAGGATGTAATTATTTCCGAGGAAGATTGCGGTACCTTGCGTGGACTTACTGCCACCGCTCTTAAGCGTAACGAAGAAGTTGTGGAAACCCTCCATGACAGAATTCTCGGACGTGTATCTCTGCATGATATTTATCACCCTGTTACTAATGAGTTACTGATTAAATCAGGGGAAGAGATAAATGAAAGCATATCCAGAAGGATTGAAGATTCACCCGTAGAAAATGTAGAAATCCGCTCAGTACTCACCTGTGAATCAAAAGTAGGTGTATGTAGCAAATGCTATGGCCGAAACCTGGCTACTGCTCGGATGGCTCAGCGCGGGGAATCAGTAGGTGTTATTGCCGCCCAGAGTATCGGGGAGCCTGGTACACAGCTTACCCTGCGTACGTTCCACGTTGGTGGTACGGCTTCAAATATTGCCGTGGAAAATAATATCACTGCCAAGTACGATGGATTC
>JBEPXQ010000010.1:0-16396 GCA_041641835.1 Bacteroidales bacterium | reverse complement strand
ATTTGGCACCTATCAGCAGGCCCATATCTGTGGTGGGATACATAATGTTGTTCAACAGATGCCCGCTGCCATAGGCGGAATACCGGCCTTCTTTCAGGATCATATAGGAAGAGTTACAGTGAAGCGAACTGTTGTAAGGGTCAACAAAATACCAGGGATGTGTAATATTGTTTTTTGTATGAAAGAAACCCATGCGGAGGTTATTCATATGGCTGACCGGATCAGCCGGAACATGATTAATAATGGTGTCACCAAAGCTATAAGTATATCCGGGGGAAAAGCTGATGCTTATGCCGGTTACATTTCCTGCCGGCAGCACTATGTCTGGCAGGTCGATAGCAAAAATCCCGGGAGTGTTAGTCATGGAAGAATCCTGGACAGTCAATAGGTGTTTTATTTCTGTTTTAGAAGGGTCTGAAAGTACAGCTTTCCGGCCTGTCAGAGCTGTGGAGGTGCTAAATGTAGGTGCGCTGAACCATTTCGGCGGATTGGTATTCATGTATGCAGTGTCAAAGGCAGGGGCTGTGAAAGCAGTGTCAACTATGATCTCAATGATCAGCGTATCATTAAAATTGCCATCCACATTGGTGTAAATGCCCGTGAAGTATAAAGAATCCAGCAGGTGAGCACTGTTAACGGGTAGGGGAGAAGCATAAAACGGCGAATATGGATCAATAACAGCACCAGCAGCAATCAGCCAGTTATATTGTGTCGCTCCGGTTTGGTGGATAACCTGAACGGTGGAATCAGGAAAAATATTTGTTGCATAAAAATCGAGTTCCGTGAAATTGCTCATATAATAATTGAGCAGCAGATCCATGGTAGGACAGTACAGGCCATTTCCATTCATTTGCTGAGGCATAAACTGCTGAGGTATGGATGCAGGAATTTTTTCAGCAGCAGGGTCAACGTTTATCTGCGCCCTGACTGCTAATGTGGCTAATAAAATTATTATTGTAAAAAAGCGTTTTTTCACCTGGTATTTTTATTAGCAGATGCAGATATTATCAAATAGTTGTATGAACAGGTCTATTTTAACATCTGAACTTAAATATATTACTGGATTATATGTATGTATCTTAAAATTTATGCTACAAGGAATCAAAATCCTTTTAAAGTACATTAAATGCTTAATAAAAAATTGATTTCAAAAACGAATATATTAATAACTACTACACATAATACGTTAGAAACGAATAATAAAAGTCAAGCTTTAGATATTTTTATGATGATCTATTAACAAACCTCTTGTAGATTTAATATGATACTTTGACTTCATTATTTAAAGTTATTATATTTGCAACTAAAGTCAATAATCTATGAAATTACTACTTAATTGTTTAGGTAAAGAATATTGCTATGGGTTTCCATAGATTTATTTTCCTTAAGAATAAAATAGTCAATTAATTTAAACCGATTTTATATTAATAAAAAAAAGTAAAGTAATGAACAAAGTATATTTTAGTGTTTTAATTATAGCTCTTACCTCAATCTCAATTTCGTGTGAAAAGGAATCCATTTCACCTGCAAAAAAATAAAAAAACGAAAAGATGGAATCATCTGCATTACCTTATTACCTTGTTTTTATACAGGCCGTACCTGAGGGTATAGTAGATATTCTTGTGACAGACAAAGATTTTCCTGGTGATGTCGATTGTATTGCACAGCCTGTAAATTGTTTTCGAGAGGTTGTAATAACGCCTAGTATTTCTAATATTTATGAGGAGCTTGTAAGTTGCTGTGAAATTGGTGAATACAATGAATTTTTTGAAAGTGATGATTGGCAACTATTATTCCCATACTTAGATGAGGAGTTTATTGATAGTTTCTTAGCAAGCGAGGGGCAAATCTTTATCAGGGAGTTTCCAGATGAGGATCAGGCGTTTGCTTTGTTTTCAGAACCTGGGAATGATGAAGATGATATAGATGAAGACTTAATAGTTTGTGCTTGCCCTCTGAGTTTTTCATTAGAATAAAAGATAAAATCTTAAGACGGGGGCTGTCCAAAAAGTATTGGGCAGCCCCTAATAGCTATGATTATTTTAATCATAGCTCTCTAGTTGCAGTTCTATTTAATAAAATTATCAATGAAAAGAAATGTTTTTTTAGTTCCTATTATTTTATTTTTATTATCATGTTCAAATAGAGCATTAGATAAAATAGAAGTCGCAGAAAGATATAGTATATCGATACCTAGTATTAATAATTTTTCAAAGGCGCAATTTGCAGGTAATTCAGATATATGTATGCTTAATGATACGTTGTGGTTGTATTCTTATGACTATATTAATGATACACTTTATATGTTATGCTTGAAGCATGAGGGTATTTTAAAGAAATTAGCTTTTAATCATGAGAAGTTTGGGTTAAACTCTAATCCTGATAAACGAATTTCATGTAAGATTCACTCAAATAATCTGATCTCCTTCTATTCGTATTGGGACCAAAAAATTGCATTTGTTGATTTATTTAGCAGTAATAATGAGGTGAGAGTTTTAAATTTAAAGAAATATCTTGCAGAAAACGAGGAGACCTTTTCATATTATTCTAAGAAATACCTTTTTAATGATGAGGAATTGCATTTTAATAAAATATATCTTGATATTATTTTACATACTGAAGAAGCTTTCAAAGAATACTTTTCCCGTAAATGTAATTTTGTTCTTAACTTTAATTCAGATACTACATCAATATCTTATTTGAATTATCCTAAAAAATATCAGCAGGGCAAGTATTACGAAGAATTAGATTACTATTTCACTTCGTTTAGGGATATGATGATATATTCATTTTCTGTTTGTGATAGTTTACATGTCTATAGAGGGGATACATTATATCGAAAAGTATTTGCCGGATCAGTTAGAAATCCACTTTTTGAACCATTTCCATTAGATAAATTGATGGATAAAGCTGCCGCAAAAGAATATAGATATTGCCAGCCGAGGTACGAAGAATTGATCTCTGATAAGCTTAATAATTGTTTATATAGAATGTTTAAATATAGTAGTGATTGTAAACATCATATATACAGGCCTCGGGATATTGATTTTTCATTAATAAGGCTTAATGGGAAACTTGATAAAACTGGTGAGTTTCATTTTGATGGAGAAAAATATCAACCATATGTCATATTTCCTGTAAAAGATGGATTAATAATTAGTGAACGTTATGATCATCTCAATAATGAGAATCGTATTCTGAAATTTAGTTTGGTTTCAATGTAATGAAAATAATATGAAACGTATTTATTTTTTGCTTATTTTTATTTTGCTGTTTTTAGGTTTGATAATATCATGTTCGCCAACAGATTACCCTGAAGAGACGAAGACTCTGCAATCGTACTTAAAAAAGACATTTGATATGACAATGCCTGAGGATAGTACTAAGATTTTGTTAGTACCAGATTTTGTATGTAGTAAGTGCATGAAAGGATACTTTAAGAATAAAAGGTTAAAAAAAACCAGAAATGATATTGAGAAATATATAATACTGTCAGCTAATATTAAAACTCGTTTTGAGTCAACCATCGAGAATTTAGATCAATACCAAATTCTTATTGATACTAATAATAATCTTGACTACATCAAAACTTTTAGTGGAGGGATGAGTGAGGTATTAATAGAAAATAAAGTTATAACTAAGTTTTCCAGATATTAAAGGTAATTATTAAGTAATATTTATTATAATATTTTTTTCAATACAAATTCCTATTTTTGGCCTGCAAATATGAACCAATGCAGTTTATCAGAAACCTGTTTATCCGCAAACCCATAGATTATTCGGGATCACTGGGTCAGATTGCCTGGCAGAAGTTCCGGCGTAACCGGCTGGCCATGTCTGCGCTGCTTTTTATTGTGCTGGCTGTAATCATCGCGCTGCTCGGTTACCTGATAACACCCGATAAATCGCATTTTGCCAATCAGCAATACCTGGAGCTGTCTGCGCGTAAACCCGGATTTGAAGTACAGATGCTGAAGCTTAGAAAAAACAGGGATGTGGAGCATAGCGGCTTCTTCAAAACCATGCTATACGGTCGTGAAAGCAGCTTTCGTTATGTTCCTTTTCATGATATTAGTTTTGGAGAACAGCAGGTGAAGGTAGAGCTGTACACGGGCGATGAACCCAACGATGGCCCTGTGGTGGATTATTCCTATGCCGATATTGCCTTTGCCATCCATCCTGATTCACGTCCCGGAGTAGATAAAGGTAAGTTAAGCTATACCACTTTGCAGGGAGAGAAAAGAACTGCAGATATCCGGAATCTGAAAGAGAAGATAAAAGAAGAGCAGGTGCAAACGCGCAGTTTTCCTTTGGGCACCGACCGTTTCGGGCGCGACCTGCTGAGCCGCCTGCTCATTGGCACACGCGTGAGCCTGGCCGTGGGCTTTATATCAGTGTTTATATCCTTAATTATAGGAATTACCCTGGGTGCCATCGCCGGATATTTCCGGGGGTGGGTGGATGACCTGATCGTCTGGTTTATCAACGTAATCTGGTCCATACCCACCTTATTGCTGGTAATAGCCATCACCTTTGCACTGGGTAAAGGTTTCTGGCAGATATTCGTGGCCGTAGGCATGACCATGTGGGTGGAGGTGGCCCGTGTGGTGCGCGGACAGGTGATCAGCATACGTGAATCGGAATTTGTGGAGGCAGGCAAAGCTTTGGGATATCGCAACTCAAGGATCATTACCCGCCATATCCTGCCCAATGTTATGGGCGCGGTGATTGTAATTTCCGCGGCCAATTTTGCTTCTGCCATCCTGATTGAAGCCGGACTTAGTTTCCTTGGCATTGGCGTGCAGCCTCCCATGCCGTCCTGGGGAACCATGATCAAGGAGCATTATGCCTACATTATTCTTGATTCGGCTTACCTTGCTATCCTTCCCGGTATCGCCATCATGCTTATGGTGCTGGCCTTTATGTTAGTTGGCAATGGCCTGCGTGATGCACTGGACGTAAGATCCGTGAAAACAACGCAGTGAGAAAAGATTTAAGTCCTGGATTCATCCCGGCACGGACAATATGTCCGCGCCATCCGGGTGCATGAATCAACCACCCGATTGTTTACTTTGGAAGGATAGAAGCCGAATTACAAATTCGGCTTAGCGGAGACTCAATTAATCATTCAATAAAGGGCAGTTGGCAAGAAAAGCAGTAGGCAAGAAAGCAATAGTGAAATATCCACTTCGTGAAGTCACTGGGTAAGCAGTAGGCAAAGAAAGCAGTGATTGAAAAATGCCAAATTCACCAATCCTCCAATGCCAAAAAACCAGAAATCTTTGATTTAATAGTTTTTTGAGCATCCACGTCCGAAGGACGGGATCAAAATCTCAAACTTATTCCTATAACCTCTACGATTACAGAACTTTAAACTTTAAACTTTAAACTTTTTTGAGCATCCTCGACCGAAGATCGGGACTATCGCATCATCGCATCATCACATCATCGCACCCTCGCACTCTCGTCTCACTGCTTCACCACCTTCTTCCTCAGTGTTTGCGTCCCATCATCCAGCTCAAGCCAGTAGATGCCGTTGCTAAGGCCGCTGAGACTTACTTGTAGTTTCTGAGCCTGTCCTGGCCACTCATAGCGGCGGACAATGGCTCCGCTTTGGTTGTAGAGCTTTAGTACCGCTTCTTCTTGCAAAGCCTTTGGTAACTCGATGGTAAGTTGTTCATTGGCCGGGTTGGGGAAGACTTTCCAGGCTTGCTGTTTATGCTCATTGATGCCCACGCCGGAATAGGTAATGGTGCGATAGGCTTTGGCCGAGCATCCGTTGGTGTCGGTGACTTCCACCCAGTAGGTGTGGCTGCCGCCGGACATCTGCGAGCCGTAAAGCGTTAGCGTTTGTGTAGTATCGCCCGTATTCCAGAGATATGAAGCATACCCACCGCCCGGATCCAGTACCAGCGTGTCATAGCCGGTGAGCATCGTATCAATGCCAATATCAATTTGCGGGTTCTGGTGAATGACAATGGTTTTGGCGATGCTGTCCCACATGCCGTAATGCAGCGCTTTCACCCACACGGTATATTGCCCGGGCTGGGAATAGCTATATGACGGATAAAGCGAGGATGAAGTATCCGCTCCGCCGGCCAGGCTATCGCCGAAATGCCATTCGGCCTGGTAAACGCTATCGGTAAAGGCAAATAGCGTAGGCTGGGCATTCTCCCCCGCGCAGGTGTGCGTATAACTGAAATCTACCGGCTGCTGAAGCCAGGAAGAGCAAAATATGGGAAAACCACTTCCTACTGAACCAACTGAATCCAAAACCCAAAATTTAGGGTTCCAGTTGCAGGATAAGCCTGGCTGATTGGGTTCTTCTATAGCATTAAAGTAGTTTGCGTTAATATGGTAATAAGTACTCCTTCTAATATATGAATATATTTTCCCATTAGCCATTAAGCCCATTTTCCCATGACTTGTGGGTGTTTTTGGCTGACTATTCTGAATCAATATCTTTGAATTTAACATTGCTTGTTGGCTTCCTGAATTGAGATCATACTGATATAAGCGCATGTTTGCATCATAATGAGAAACATACAACTTGGAATTATCAGGTGAAAAGGCAGCCCTCCATGGTATCAGCATGTATCCTGCGTCCGGTATATATAATATATTTGAGTCACTTACTATACCCGTTGTGGCATCAAAGTTTAATAATTGCAAAGTATCAGGAGAAGCGATATTATCTGCCAGCCATCTACCATTTGGACTAAGGACTAAGCCTACTCGCTGCGGACCAATTAATGAAGGGCTAAGACCAGCAACAGAATGAACCGTGTCTATTATTCCACCCGGTTTAATGTGAAAAGACAAAAACTCACGGGATACATGTTTTTTTACTACGAGCCAGTAATCTCTTCCATTGCTATGTTTGGTGACAGCCATATTATAATCAAGATTGCAGGAAGTAAATAACTGATCAGAAAAAATAACACTTCCCACCCCCCCATTACCATTCAGGTCCACCAGGGAATAAAACAAAGAGTCATAAGCATTATTTGTAGGAGAGTTAGCACTGTTCTTTAAATTAAAAATGTACACCAAGTCAGGTTGCCCGGGCATTGGAATACATGTATTTTCGGATGTATGAAAATGTTTTAAAGTATCAATAACCTGAAAGTTTCCATTCCTAATTATGTTACTATCATTAAAAAGCTTCAGATTGCCGTTCCTATCAGAATAAACTGCATATTTTCTAACATTAGGGTTATACGAACTTTTAAATATAACTGAAGGTGTTCCTCCTGCTAAGGAGATAACGTATGAATAATCACCCATAACAATATGGTCTGCATGCCCATAGGTGTTTTGGCCCTGGATATCGTTAACTACAAATAATAGGGGAAATAAAAGCAATATGTGGAGATGTTTCATAATATTGAGAATTAAAATTTCTAATGCCAGCAACTATTACCGGCATTAGGAATATTGTTATTGTTTAATAAATTTGTGGGTTATAATCTCATTGCCGGTATTGATCCTGACCAAATATATGCCTTTTGCAAAAGAACTTACATCAATGGAATGAAAATCCTCAGCCGACTGTGATGATTGTACTAATCTGCCATTTATGGTGTATATTTTGTAATTATAAGAATCACAATTATCCGGTTTTTTAAGTTCTATAAACTTATCTGCAGGATTTGGAAACAATAGGTCGGGTTCAAACTCTTCCGTATTACTGAATATTTTGATATGTTGACCACGAATTTTGTATTCTGTTTGCAATGCATAGAAGTCGTACCATCCTATCATTTTTGTTCCATCGCTGAACCGGGAAGCAATGCAGGGATGAAGCTGGTCGCCTTTCTGATTATTGGTGTAATAGCCATTAACCAGCGAGTAATGATCAGGATATCCCGGAGAGCTTCCTATAATATCAACCTGACCGCTCGAACGATCAAGTCTTCTACTTATAATTTCAAAGCTACCTGTTTCCGGACTTTGGTAAGCCCAGGCTACATGAATTTCTTCTCTAAAGGAAACAACCGGTTCTTTTGTGCGATATTTTGTTGGATTGTAAGTTTTAAAATCAAGTTGAGAATAATAAGAATCATCGTTTATTATATCATGATTCGTATTAGAACCTGTTGTGCTAACATGGTTATATCCATGAATGAAATAGTGTAAATTCCCTGTATCATAAATTCTTTGTTCTACACATACAATTTGATATGGGTGATCTGTATATTGATTAGTTTCGATATCATAAGCAATCCTTGGTGTTCCATATTCTATCGCATCTGAGTTTTCAGTCATTAAAACATAGGGAGGATTGGTAAATTGAGGCTGATTATTAATTACATGTAAATAATCTGCAGCCCACAAGGTGGTTATCTGATCATCAACTTGCTTACTAGTAATTGTAAAATAATAATGATCGTCATTTGCAAATAATGCCACATCAGGTTCTATTAAGGGTTCATACTGGTGACCTTCAAAATAAGTATGCATAGAATAAATCGTTCCGTCAATTTCTCCAATAAAGCCATTTATAATAGTGTTGTTTTCGCTCCATACACCCACTACACTTCCGTAATATTGGTCAATATTGGGGCTTGAATTTAGACCATAATCTAAAACCTGGGGGTTTTGAAAGATATTCCATTGGTCATTGGGAATGTCATATTCCCAAATTTCGTTTTTAATATCTCCGTTTTCTTCATAGATAAAATACGCAAGCACCTGGTTTATACTAAGGTCGGCATAAACAACCACATCAGGATCATCAATGTCAGGATTCGTGTTAAAAAAAGGCATAAAACCAGTGTTTCCCTGGTAAAACCAGCCGAACCCGGGTTCCTCGCCATCCCAACACATCAAGTACATATCATCTGTTCCAATCTGCGTGACTGCAACACCGGTATTTTCGACTTCATAGTTGGGGTCAGGCGGAAAATAATCTTCCGGATTTTGAGGGATTAGCAATTCTGTTTGCGCATTCATTGAACGGGGGGTAAATACAAGTAACAATGCTGCAATAGAAATTAAAAAAGTGTTGAAGTTTTTCATGGGTTTTGATTTTAATTTAACAATTAATTCAAAGATATAAAAAAATATTTTATAAATCAAGCATAATGAATAATGTCAACCATATTTATGAATGGACAGTCACACACCAACAAACACACCCATTCGCATTATCGTACCCTCGTACTCTCGTACCCTCGTACTCTCAATCACTTCGTCACTTCGTTCTCTGAAGTCGCTTAAGTCTCTTAAGTCGCTAAAGTCGCCAACACGCCAACTCGCCTCACCGCTTCATCACCTTCTGCCGGTACTTCCGTTGCTCCGTGTCCAGCTCCAGCCAGTAAATGCCGTTGCTCAGGCCTTTCAGACTAAGCCGGTGGGTTTTATCCTGTCCTGGCCACTCATAACGTCGCACAAGGGCTCCGCTTTGGTTATAAAGTTTCAATACGGCTTCTTCCTGCAAAGCCTTTGGTAACTCGATGGTAAGTTGTTCATTGGCCGGGTTGGGGAAGACTTTCCAGGCCTGCTGTTTATGCTCATTGATGCCCACGCCGGAATAGGTGATGGTGCGATAGGCTTTGGCTGAGCAGCCGTTGGTGTCGGTGACCTCCACCCAGTAGGTGTGGCTGCCGCCGGACATCTGAACTCCATAAAGTGTTAGCGTTTGTGTAGTGTCGCCCGTATTCCACAGATAAGAGGCATAACCGCTGCCCGGATCCAGTACCAGCGTATCATAGCCGGTGAGTGTGGTGTCGATGCCGATATCGATTTGTGGATTTTGGTGTATGATGATGGTTTTGGCAATGCTGTCCCACATCCCATAATGTAGCGCCTTGGCCCAAACCGTATATTGTCCCGGCTGCATATAATTATAGGAAGGATACAACGAGGATGAAGTATCCGCTCCGCCGGCCAGGCTGTCGCCGAAATGCCATTCGGCTTTATACACACTATCGGTAAAAGCAAATAGCGTAGGCTGGGCATTCTCCCCGGCACAGGTATGCGTATAGCTAAAATCTACCGGTGGCAGCAGCCAGGAGGAGCAAAATATGGGGAATTGTGAATACTCGGTGTAGGATATGGTATTATTAAACGTGTAGCTATGATCTTGCCAGTTGCAGGACGCACCTTGCATATCAGGATTTTCAATGGAATTAAAAAACAAGCCATAGGCATTATCCGAAGAAGGATTGTATATTTTCCCGTTAGCGGCTAGATGTAAATCACCTTGGTTATTAGCTCCGTTCGGAAAAACATAGTTTCTTACTAAAACCCTGGAATTGAAAAAAGCTTGTTGGTCAGCAGATGTCATCTCATATTGGCAAAACCTGGTTTGATAGTTATCCCACTGATTTACATAAATAAATTTACTATTTGCTGAAAACGCATAGCGATATGGCAAACCTATAGCATCAAAGGGATAATAAGCCGGAACATAACGGGCGTTTGTATCAGTAATAATACCTGACGCAGCATTAAAATTCAATAATTGCAATGTGTCATTAACCAGAGCGTTTTTAAGAATATTATCTCCAAGCCATTTCCCATCAGGGCTAAATTTTAGTATTCCATATTGCATATAATTCCCATAGCTTGGGGTAATCCCTGCCTGCGAGAACACGGTATCCACTGCACCTCCCGGTTTGATATGAAAAGCTAAGTATTGATTGGTCATTTCCTTTTTGCTAACCAGCCAGTAATCCCGCCCATTGGCATGTTTGGTCAGGGCCAGGCCACCGGCCAATCCATAAGGTGCAAATTCCTGCCCATACATGGCCACGCTGCCTAACCCGTTATTGCCGCTCAAATCAATGAGGGAATAATACAAAGTATCAGGGTGGTTTGGTGAACCCACTAATGTGAAAACATAAACCAGGTCAGGATTTCCCGGCATTGGTACAGCCACGTTTAAATCATGCGTACTCTTCGGCATCAGATTATTGGAATCGATTTTTTGATGATTTCCGTTCCAAACATATTTTCCATCTGAATATAGTTTTAATTTGCCGTTTTTATCAGAATAAACAGCATATCTGAAATTATAAAAGTTAGATGGATTAGGATATATAAGCAATGCAGTATCAGTTATTGGAGAAATAGAGTCATAAGAAAAAAAATAGGTATAATCACCATATACATCACCCATAAATAATAGGTCGTTATTTGTATGACCATAGTTATTTACACCCTGTCCTGAAACATACTGAAAGCAACTAGCCAACAGGAAGAATAAAAGTATATATCTTAATTGCCTTATCATAAGTCTAAAGATTAAAACTACCCCAAAGCCTATTCTCCTGGGGTGGTTATCGGGTTTAAAGTAACTCTCCGGATTTTGCATAGATTTTTTTCATAATTGTTGCGATTTTAGGGTTTATAATATCCCCAAAGCTAATAAAAAACAAAATGCGAAAGCAAGTATTTACAACTCTTTTTTTTACTAAATATTACACTTTCCTTATTTGGCAAGGGTTTCCCCTACATTTTGAATGGTTAATGAAAGTTTCCACCCCCCCCCTCGCGGTTGGTACCCATTTAATCAATCGTATCAATCTTCTTCCATTCAATCTTTTTCCATTCTATCTCACCCTTCAATCTTGCCCCCGCAGCCCGGCGGAGGCGGAAATCCCGGCGAAGGCGAGGGGATGTTGCCGCGCCGGGGCAGAGCGACCTTGTGGAGCTACTGCTACCGGCTTGCGGCAACACCCGGAGCAGAGCCGGATTGGAGCCGCAGACGGATAGCCTGCCAGGGCAGGCCAGTGGGTGGGGCAGGCGTAGCTGCCCAAATAATTAGCTTAAAAAAGATTGGGATATGGCTTCATTCTCTTAAATTTTAGTATATTTGCACGCCCAAATCAATGCCTCGCGGATGTGGCGGAATTGGTAGACGCGCCAGACTTAGGATCTGGTGCCTTCGGGCGTGTGGGTTCGAGTCCCTCCATCCGCACTCATGCCCGGGTTGTGCCCGGGCTTTGTTTTAGAATAATATCATTAAAACTGATTATATGAACATCACAAGAGAAGATACCGGCGAACTGACAGCAGTTCTGAAAGTTGAAGTGAAAGAAGACGATTACAGGGAATCGGTCGATAAGAAACTGAAAGACTACAGGAAAAAGGTTCAGATGCCCGGCTTCCGCCCAGGCAAGGTGCCTATGGGGATGGTGAAAAAAATGTATGGCACGGCGGTGGTCGTGGATGAGGTGAATAACCTGATATCCTCGGAGCTGGGCAAATACATCATTGACAATAAGCTGGAAACACTGGGCAACCCGCTGCCGAGCGATGACAGAGATCCTAAGTTTGACGTGGAGAACTCAAAAGAATTTGAATTTTATTTTGACATTGCCCTGCAGCCGGAAATGGATGTGACCCTGGATGAGAACATTAAGGCTGATTATTACAATATAGAAGTGGATGACAAAATGGTGGATAATTATCTGCACGACATCCGCAAGAACTACGGCGAGCGCATTAATCCGGAAACAGTGGAGGAAGAAACGGATGTGGTTTATGCCGACTTCAAGCAACTGGACAAGGATGGAAATGAAATGGAGGAGGGCGTGGAAAACAATGCTCCTTTTGCCGTGGATAAAATTCAGCTTAAAACATATAAAAGCAAATTTATGGGTGCCAGGGTTGGCGATAGTGTTGATCTGAACCCCATGCGCACGTTTAAGGATGAAGGTGATGTGGCTACCATGCTGGGTGTTGACAGGAATGATGAAGACAAGCTGAAGGCTGACTATCGTGCTACCATTACCGGTATTACCCGCGTGAAGCCTGCCGAGCTGAATGAAGAGCTGTTTGGTAAGGTGTATCAGGGTGATGAGATAAAGACGGAAGAAGAACTGCGCGAACGCATTCGCCGTGATTCATCAGAATCGCTGGTGAATGAAAGTGAGAAGATGTTTTTTGGCGACGTGGTGGACATCCTGAAGGAAAAAGCGGATATCAGACTACCGGATGAATTCATGAAACGCTGGTTGAAGGAAAATAACCGCAACATGGAAGAAAACGAGCGCCTTTCAGACGAGGATATCGAAAATAACTATGAGCAGTATGCCGAGGGAATGAAGTGGCAGATACTGCAGAATAAGCTCATCAGCGATAATGAACTTACGGTTACCAAGGATGAGGTGAAGGAGAAGGTGAAAGAATTGCTTTCGATGCAGATGGGTATGCCGCAGACCGATGAGATGAGTGATCAAATGGAACAACTGGCAGAGACGGTGATGCAGAATGAAAAGCAGACAAACCAGGTCTATGACCAGCTTTATGAGCAAAAACTGGGCGATGTGTTTAAGGAAAAGATCGCGATCAATGAAAAAAACATTTCTTACGATGATTTTGTTAAATTAGCTCAGGAAAAAAACAGTAAAAAGTAATTATGAGCAATCCAAACGAATTTCGTAAGTATGCTGTAAATCACCGGGGAATCAGCAGCCTGGCATACGATCAGTATTCTGCTGCCGTATCAGGATATATCAACCCGACAATTATTGAAGAGCGACAGCTCAACGTGGCACAAATGGATGTGTTTTCGAGGCTGATGATGGACCGTATCATCTTTTTGGGAGTTCCAATTGATGACAATGTGGCCAATATCATCCAGGCGCAGCTTCTGTTCCTGGAGTCGGCGGATTCATCAAAGGACATCCAGATCTACCTGAACACTCCAGGTGGATCGGTGTATGCCGGACTTGGTATTTATGATACCATGCAATATATTTCACCTGATGTGGCCACTATTGTAACCGGTATGGCGGCATCCATGGGTGCTGTTATCCTTTGCTCTGGTCATGAGGGTAAACGTACGGCACTGCCTCACTCCAGGGTACTGATTCATCAGCCCATGGGAGGCGCTCAGGGTCAGGCTTCTGACATTGAGATAACGGCACGGGAGATATTGAAAATGAAGAAAGAGCTGTATGAGATCATTGCCAAGCACAGCGGGCAGGATTTTGATAAGATCGAGAAAGATTCGGACCGCGATTACTGGATGACAGCCAAAGAAGCCAAAGAATATGGTATGATCGACGAAGTACTGGAGCGCAGCCCCAGGAAAGTCGGTGACAACAAATAACAAAGAACTTAGCGGGAGATATGTCGGAATTTCAAATTCTGGCGCATCTCCCGGTTTACTTTTTAGAATAATATATGGCTAAAAAAGAATCAGAACATTGTTCGTTTTGCGGCAGGGAACGCAAGGACGTAAATATGCTGATCTCAGGGATACAGGGTCACATCTGTGATTATTGTGTTACCCAGGCTCACGAGATCGTGGACGAGGAGATTAGTGCTGAACAAAAAGACGAGCTGGGACAACTGAAACTGAAACTGCCTCGCGAAATCAAGCAGCATCTTGATCAGTATGTGATAGGGCAGGAACAGGCCAAACGGGTTATGTCGGTGGCCGTGTACAACCACTATAAGCGGGTGATTGAGCTATCAAAGAAAAATACTCGCAAAGATTCGGACACGGATGTGGAGATTGAAAAATCCAACATCATCCTTGTGGGAGAAACAGGAACGGGAAAAACGCTGATAGCGCGTACTATTGCCCGTATGCTGGATGTACCTTTCTGTATTGCGGATGCCACTGTGCTTACCGAAGCCGGCTACGTGGGTGAGGATGTGGAAAGTATCCTCTCGCGACTGCTGCAGGCTGCCGATTATGATGTTGCCAGGGCAGAAAAGGGAATTGTTTTTATTGATGAGATCGATAAGATAGCCCGCAAAAGCGATAATCCCTCCATCACACGCGATGTTTCCGGAGAAGGTGTGCAGCAAGCTTTGCTGAAGCTGCTGGAAGGAACCACGGTGAATGTTCCGCCACAGGGCGGACGGAAGCACCCGGAGCAGAAAATGATACAGGTGAATACCGAGAATATAATGTTCCTGGCCGGTGGTGCGTTTGACGGCATAGACAAAAAGATAGCCAGCCGTTTAAGAACAAATGTTATTGGCTTTAGTAAATCCGGTGAAGACACGATAATCGACCGCAATAACCTGTTGCAGTACGTGGCACCCCAGGATCTGAAAAGCTTCGGGCTTATCCCGGAAATTGTTGGACGCCTGCCGGTAGTTACGTTTATGAACCCGCTGGACAAAGGTACGCTTAAGCAGATCCTCACCGAACCGAGGAATTCAGTGGTAAAACAGTTTATTTACCTGTTTGAACTGGATAACATCAAGCTGGTATTTGAGGACGGCGTGTATGACTACATCGCGGAAAAAGCAATTGAATATGGGCTTGGTGCGCGCGGATTGCGGTCCATGCTGGAGGCAATACTGACTGATGCTATGTTTGAAATGCCTTCGGATAAAAAGGAAAAACAGCGCGAACTGCGTGTGGATGTACCTTATGTGCGCAAGCAACTGGAGAAAACAAACATTGCCAGGCTCAAGGTAGCATAGGTGATTGATAAAATATCCAAAAAAGAAAAGAGATGCACCAATGTGATGCATCTCTTTTTTTGTGATAGTTTTTTATGGCTTTATATCACGCCGGCTTCTATCATTTGCACGATGGTTTCAATATCATGGTCGTATTCGTTGTTTTCCGGGTCATAACCATCTTTAAGGTTGTAGCCGAATAGTTTTCCCAGGCCCTGCCAGAACCCGGCAATCAGCCGTCCGCGCATTTCATGCAGGATCACGTAGGAAGTATGTTTGGTTTCACGATCGATAAGCTTTATCAGAATACGTCCCTGTGTGAAGTTCAGCTTTTTAAGCTCATTTTCATAACGGGCCATTATTTTTTCTTCCACTTTCTTGGCGATCTCACGCCGTTCGCGGTAGCTTTCAGCGCTGTCGAGGTCAGATTCCACTTTGCGGAATTCAATCCCTGCCAGTCTGGCATAAGGATAAACCTTTTTCACATGCCGCACAAGCTTGTAAAACTTCCTTTTTTCGCGCTTACTTTCAAAAACAAGAGGTGAGAAAATAGTTACTTCCTGAAGCTTAAGTAAAATAGTGGTGTCGCCGTTGTCCACGCGGGCGGGAACAACGATCAGGTCGTCATCATCGCGCTGGGCGCTGGCTGTTGTAGTTGCAAACAGCAGTGCTATGAGTATTCCAAAAAAAGTAATCCGTTTCATAAGCTTGGTATTAATACATGGTGTTCTTGCTACTGAATTTCCATGGTTGATTTAACAACGGCTTATATGTTGACCAAAATTATGCCAACCTGCACGAAGATAATAAAAACTTTGTGAATTAGGAATTAGGAATTATGAATTAGGAATTATGAATTAGGAATTTTATTCTCCACGAAGTTTTCTTTGTGTTACTTTGTGCTATCCTTTGTGTTACTTTGTGTTACTTTTTTTGCACAAATCATGGAAAAGGCTCATCATCGCATCATCGCTTCATCGCTTCATCTCATCATCTCACCATCTCACTATCTCACCAT
>JBEPXQ010000009.1:15219-16962 GCA_041641835.1 Bacteroidales bacterium | reverse complement strand
ATACCGCCTTTGATCATATTTCTGTGGAAATCTGCCACCATCGAACCAATATATCTGCTGGTATAGGGTCGGTTGGTTTGCGGATCGCGCTGCTGGCAATATTTAAGATAATCCTTTATGCCCTGCTCAAAATGCAGATAATTACCTTCGTTAATGGAATAAATATTTCCATCTGCCGGTATTCTGATGTCAGGATGTGAAAGTAAAAAAAGACCTACAGAGGGATCAAGCGTAAACCCATTAACACCCTGCCCTGTGGTGTAAACCATCATGGTGGATGAGCCATAGATGACATATCCTGAGGCAACAAGGTCAACACCGGGTTGCAACAGGTCTTCCAGAGTACCCGCGCCCTCTATGGATTTTCTTTTATAGATACTGAAGATGGTTCCAATGGAAACATTCACTTCAATATTGGATGAGCCATCTAAAGGATCAATGGCGATCACGTATTTTCCCTGTTCCGAGATGGGATTATCCAGGGCAATTATCCTGTCATTTTCTTCCGATCCGATGGCACAAACCTGTCCGCCACTTCGCAAAGCACGGATAAATTGCTCATTAGCAAAAACATCCAGCTTTTTTTGCCGCTCTCCCTGCACATTGGTTGATCCCTCGTAGCCAAGGATATCTGTGAGCCCTGCCCTGTTAACTTCACGATGAACAATTTTGGCTGCCGTTCCAATGTCATTCAGCAAGCGGCTCAGCTCACCTGTAGCATACGGGCATTCGCTCTGACGTTCTATAATGAATTCGGTAAGTGTCTTCATCAGATAAAATTTCTGAATTAATAAATAGGGGAACAAAGGTCGGCATTTTAACCAGCGTTTTCCAAAGAGAACAAACAAATATAAGATCGGTTTGTTTTTTTAAGCTTTCTGAAGCCTACGGCTATTTGGCTACAGGCCGCCAAAAAACATTACTTTTGTAAAAAAGCGGAGAAGATGAAGGTATTCAAGTTTGGCGGAGCTTCGGTAAGAAATGCAGAAGCTGTAAGGAACCTGTCAGGGATAATAAAGCAAACGGATGAGCCTAAGCTGGTGGTAGTGGTTTCAGCTATGGGCAAAACAACTAATGCACTTGAGGAGCTTCTTCATGCCAAATTTAACAGCGATGGCACTGTAGCTGAAAAATCTGCAGCAATAGCTGAATATCACCGGAAAATAACTGCTGATCTTTTCCCTGGAGAGCATATAATCCATAATGAGCTGGCCAAGCTGCTTAAGGAAATGGAAACCGTAGCTAATGAAGAAGTTTATTTTGATTACAACCGCGAATATGACCGGCTGGTTTCCTACGGGGAGCTGCTCTCCACCAGGATCATCCATCACTACCTCAAAGAAGAGGCTGTTGAAAATGCCTGGCTTGACGCACGTACACTGATCCGTACCGACAGCAACTTTCGCGCGGCTCGGGTTGACCTGCTGCAATCAGAGTTTCTGATCACAGCTGCCCTAAAAGAACCGCACAGCGAAGTTTTCCTTACCCAGGGCTTTATTGGTGCCGATGACCGGTCGAATACTACTACACTCGGACGGGAAGGTTCCGATTTTACTGCTGCCATTTTTGGTTATGCTCTTGATGCCGAAGAAGTGGTTACCTGGAAAGATGTACCCGGGCTTTTTAATGCCGATCCTAAGTTATTCCCTGCAGCCAGGTGCATCAGTCAGATAAGTTTCAGAGAAACCATAGAACTCTCATATTATGGCGCTAAGATCATTCATCCTAACACCATCAAACCAC
>JBEPXQ010000009.1:270-15209 GCA_041641835.1 Bacteroidales bacterium | reverse complement strand
GAAGTTGCCAAAAAACATATTTTCTTTTTTTTTCTTTTTTCCACTTTTATTGATTATATATTTTATTTAATTTCATATTCAATGACTTCAAAACATATTAATTACAACCTTGCTAGCTTTTATATGAAGTAATAATTCCACCATCAACCACTACAAAATAAAAATATTCCACTGAAAATTAAATCCTTCCTCAATCCGGAGCAGACAGGATCAGTTATTAACCAGGATACCAGTGGTGATGGGAACGTTGAATCATGGATCATAAAATCCGGGCAGGTATTGATATCCATGCTTTCGCGTGAATATGAATTTATTACTGAAAACAGTCTGGCGTTTATGCTGGCAAAGTTTGCCTCATACGGGCTAAAAATAAACCTGATGCAAAACTCTGCCATTACGTTTACAGCCTGTGTGGATAAAGATGAGGATAAAATTGCTTCATTAATTCTTGAATTGCGGGATCAGTATCACATTCGATACAATGAAAACGTGGAATTGCTTACTATCCGGCATTTTAATGAAAATATCATTAACAAGCTGATCCAGAACAGAGAAATACTCGTAGAGCAACGAAACCGCACCACGGTTCAATACGTAATGAAATAAAAGTAATTTTTGATAAAAATAATATGAGCCGTAAGTTATTTTTCAATATCAGGGATTTTTCATATTTTCGAGCCGTAGAACCGTCATAAACGGTAGTTAAAGAAAACCAATCATTATGAAACGATTAATATCATTATTCATTCTGCTGGCTGTGAGCACAACCTTATTCGGACAGCTATCGATGCATCATCTTCAGCAAAATGCCAGCCGGAATATACTTAATTCCGGGTTGACCTTAAACAGTGAGGGTTTCACCTCCCCTTTTTCTGTGAGTGGTATCGACAAGAAAGTTCAGCGCAATGTTACAATAATGGGTTTCAAATTCGGTGGTAATATGGCAACTGTAATGTCTGATTCAGCAGTTTTGGATGCAGACTACAGGTCAGGTTTACGCGGTGGGATGATGTTCGGAATATATTTCAGTAACATATTTACACTGGAAACCGGATTGCTATATGAAGGCAAAGGATTTATAAAAGATAATACTGAAAAAACAGAGGTGGATATTGATTCGGCACTTCTCACTACCATGCATAAGTTTGATCTTTCCGGAAGAATACATTATTTGCAGGTGCCTCTTTACGGGCGCGTTACATTTGGAAAGCATGTGCAGATTTATGCCACATTCGGGCTCTACCTGGGGATTCCATTAACCGCCAGCCAGGAAGGCACAATGCGCACTAAAACGATTCTTAGAATGAAAGACGGATCCCAGGGAAACCAGTGGGAAGTGGGTCCTGATACACTAACAGGAAGCACGCCTCAATATGCCGGGGTTGATCTGGGCACCTCTATTGGCGTGGGTTTTCAATGGCCGCTGAAGATGAAGGGCTTTACCGGCCCCTCACCATCTCTGTTCGTGGATGTGAAATTCCAGCAAAGCCTTACTTCCATAGGAAAAGAAACCTCCAAGCAGGTAATTAATCCATTCGATCCGAATGAGATGATCACACTTAGATATCCTGCACCGGAGATATTCAATAAAAGCTTTGCAGTAACAGCCGGATTTATATTCCCGCTCTCGGTGAAATGACGTGAATTGACACCAGCCAAAACTGGTATTATTTAAAATCATTATATTTTTCCTGAATTAATGATCATATAAGCTGCAGGATTTTCCGGGCATCAGGGAAAATGTTATTTTCGTGACAACAAAACCAGGAAAATCATGCAAGAAAGTATCGCAATTTTATGTGGCGGAGGCCCCGCCCCGGGAATCAATACGGTAATAAGCAGCGTGGCAAAAACGTTTTTGCGCGCGGGATACCGGGTTATAGGAATACATGAAGGATATAAAGGCCTGTTTGCTGATAACCCACGAACAGAGGAGATTGATTTCCTCATAGCTGATCGCATTCACCATGTTGGTGGGTCAGCACTTCAGATGAGCCGCTTTAAGCCTAAAAACAGTGATTTCAGAGTAGATTTTTTCACCAAAAATAATGTTAAGTTGCTGGTGACTATCGGCGGTGATGACACTGCTTCCACTGCCAACCGCATCTCCGGTTATCTGAAAGAGAATAATGTAAACATTAAGAACATTCATGTTCCAAAAACCATAGATAATGACCTGCCGCTTCCCGAAGGGATTCCCACTTTCGGTTATCAGTCAGCGAAAAACAAAGGTGTGGAGATTGCCGCTGCGGTGTATGAAGATGCCAGAACATCAGGCAACTGGTTTGTGGTAACAGGCATGGGACGCGAAGCCGGACACCTGGCTTTTGGCATTGGTGCTGCCTGCCAGTTTCCAATGATCATAGTACCGGAAATGTTTGATCGCACACGCATAACTTTTGATAAGATCATCAATATGATTATCAGCTCCATTATCAAGCGCAAGATAATAGGGGTGGATTATGGCGTGGTGATGATTAGCGAAGGAGTGTTTCACTTTGTAACCAACGAGGAAATCGAAGCCACAGGCATCAGCTTTACCTATGATGAGCATGGACATCCTGAACTCGGAAATGTTAGTAAAGCTCATATTTTTAACATCTTACTGCAGCGCAAGCTGAAGGAGCTTGATATAAAGGTAAAAAGCCGCCCGGTTGAACTGGGATATGAAATCCGCTGCACCCGCCCCATTGCATTTGACCTGATGTATTGCCGCCAGTTGGGTATCGGTGTAAAAAGACTGTTTGATGAAGGACACAGCGGCTGTATGGTTATGACTACACATACCGGGCAAATTAAACCACTTTTCCTGAGTGAGGTAACTGGAAAAGATGGCAAAGTGAAACCCCGCTTACTGAATATTGAATCAGATAAAGTGAAAATGATAATGAACCACGGCATGCAGTACCTGGAAGAAGTTGATTATGATGAAGCTGAACATTACGTGGATAACCCCGAAGAATTTGATTTCAGGAAAATACTTCAATGGTAGAAAACTGAAGAATTAACCTCAAACCCCTTTAAAGCCCGGCTCCAAAAAGCCGGGTTTTTTTATAGCTTCTTTATAATATCTTCAAGCTGGCTAATCTTATCATTGAATTTAGTTCTTACTACCTTGTATTGATCCTGAAGCGTTTCCTGGTCACCTACCTTTGCCACCTCCAGGTTCCGGTTTTCACCGGCCTCCTCATAGCGGCTGATGTGGATATTTTCCTCCTCGCCAAAAGCCTTTTTCAGGAGATCACGGTTCTGACTATTCCAGATACTAAACTTCTTTTCATAAAATTCCATATCTGAGATACGGTCCACGGTCTTTTCCCGGATTTCTTTTCCATCTGATATCCGCTGTTCAAGCTCCTTTTTAAAATCCTGTTGGTTCATAGCAGTATCCAAATTCTGTTTTTCAGCTGACATATAATTTCGATTTAGTTATTCAGAAGAATAACACGATCAGGTGCAGGTATGTTTTTGAAGCAATTAAATTCTCAGGACATTTTTACTTACCCAGAGGCCAAACAGCGGGTCAGCGACTACCCATTCAGCTTTTTGTAGGATACCAAATCTGTATTCATTTCAATAAAAGAACAACTCGTCTATTTACCTGTTTTTAAACGGGTTTTAATAGGACACAATGTGTATCATACACATTGTGTCTTATAATTAAGATACTAAAGCACGCGGAATGATCTGGCTATCATTTCAAAGGTCTCACGGTATTTACTTTCCCTGTTTTGGAGTGTCCACGTCATGAGCATATAAACGTTCTTTTCCCCTTCAATCAGTGTCACCAGGTACCAGATGGTTCTGTTTACCCCTTCAACCTTACCGGTGAATTCCATTTGCACAGCCTCGCTACCATTAATTTCTGTTTCTTTGGTATTGATAAGGTTGAATTCCTTAAGATTTGTACTGAACATCTGTTCGCGCATGTCAGTATAATTATCCAGGGCGGAAGCCGTGTCTTCTCCTATATCCAGCACATCATACAGCACTTCCACTTCTGATTTATCCTCCTTTACCACTATTACATAAACCTCCTTCATGAGATGAGCGTACTGCATGGAAGCATCGGAATTCAGGTCTTCTGTTTCTGTCATATAATCCGGTACATGAACAGCAAATTCATTGTCCACCTTAACTTCCTTAAAATCTTCCTCCAGGGTGAGATCTTTATCACCCAAAAAATCACAGGATAACGAAATGAATATAAACGTCAACAGGCTGAAGAATAAAGCTTTTTTTATCATATTTCTGATTATTAGGTTAAAGGAAATTCATACAAATTAAATATGACTTGTAAAGATAAAAAAAACCGGCCAAATAATCATATTTTATTCACTGCCGGGTTACCCTCCTTTTCAAAGTATTGCAGTTTGAAAGTGTCTCCGTCATACACTCCATAGGTAAAGCGTTTAAACCACTCTCCCAGGTTATAGTAGGTGGAATTCTCACCAATTTTGATTTCCAGGGGCAGGTGCCTGTGTCCGAACACGAAAAAATCGTAGTGGGTTTCTTCAAGCTTTTGTTTGGCCCATTGTGCCAGGAATTCCTTGTCCTCTCCCAGGAATTTCTCATCATCTTCAGCATGAGCCATTCTGCTGCGGCGTGATGACAAGCGTGCCAGATCAATAGCAAAATTGGGATGCAGCCGTGCAAACAACCATTGACATGGCTTGCAGCAAAATACTTTTTTCAGGAATTTATATCCGTAGTCGCCTTTGCCAAGACCGTCACCATGGTGGATGAAAAATTTCCGCCCGTTGATTTGAGTTGAAACTCCTTTATGATGAACAATCATCCCCAGCTCTTTCTGAAAATAATCTTTAATCCACAGATCATGATTACCGGTAAAGAAGTGCACGGGTGTCCCCTGATCAGTAATGCTGGCAATTGCACCAAAAAGCCTTACAAATCCTTTAGGTACCACGTGCCGGTATTCGAACCAAAAGTCGAAAATATCACCAAGTAGATAAATTGCCTGGGCCTGAGGAGCGACCTGGTTCAGCCATTTCACCAGCTTTTTCTCCCGTTCCAGGCTTGCTTCCCTGCTGGGGACTCCCAGGTGAGCGTCAGAAATAAAATAGGAATACTTTTGGTGCGACATAGATGCAAAAATACGATTTATTCAAAAGTAGGATCCACCATTTTAAGGAAGTTGAAAGGATTCAGCATATCAAAATCAAGGGTGAAGCTAAACATTGTATGGTCTTCCAGTTCTTTTGATTTCAGCAGGGTGAAATAAGCCCGCACATAGTCCTCCCAGATGCTTATGCTAACACCGGCTTCATAAAACAAACGCGGATAATTAAGCACAAGCTTATCCGGGTGTCCGAAACTTCCCAGGCTTCCAAAAACACCTATTGGAATATCTATTGGAAGGTCAAAATGCAGATTGGCAGCATATAAATACTCCCAGCTCTGTCCTACCGGCCCGAGAGACTTGAAACCACCGTCGCGTACTACCATTTGATAATTGAAGGCTTTTGGTTCATCACTGCCACGATATAGCATGGTATTTTCGTACAAATAGTCGTTCTTTCCCCGCCAGGATGACAGACGGAAGCGCATATCCAGCGGCTGCTTGTCACCTGTTGCAAGAAAGGCCCCTCCAAACAATCTCATATCAAGCGACTTGCCTTTAGCATTATAGATATATTTGTAGTCATATTCGCTGCTTAGCTTCAGGTTATCATAGGCATATTCAAGACTAAGATTGAAGCTCCTGCTGCCATGCACCATTTCCTTGCGGAACTGATACCAGGTTTCCAAAACATAACTGCTGCGTTTTATCTTTTCTATTTCCCAATTAACCATGTCGAGATATTCTTCCTGCACCACGTGCAGTTTGATACCTGTTTTGTGAAACCGTTTCTCAAAACCTGAACTTTCAGGGCCAATGAAGTAGAATGACAGCTCAGGTGTAACCAAATTGTACATCAGCATATCATCCCGCAGATCATAATATGTATATCGCTTCAGGTAAGTTGAAAATTTCCAGCCAATAAAATTCGCAGCATCTGAATAGTTACGGTAGGTAACCCGTGCCTCACCCACTGCTGTATTATTAGCAGTTGAATACATGCTAGTCATTCTGAAATGTAGCGGCATGGAATAAACAGGATCGTTATACAACAATAGCCCGGGCATTAGTTTATCGGCATAATTATAGCCCAGCACAGGTGTCCAGAATAAGAACTTCCTGCCAGGTTCCGGCACGTGATAAAGCCACTTTAATCCCAATTTGTCTGCTTTAGGAAATAGCTTATCCATGCTATATTCATTATTATCCCTGTTTAACTCAGGAAGTTTCTCCTCAGGATCAATTTTCAACCCGGATACCTCTGACACCTTAAATGCAACAGTTTTTTTACCTGAGAAACCATCAACCATGAAGTTTGAAGTATCTCCGTTTTCTTTTTTCACCTGAAGCTTAAAAGGAGCAGCCAGTGCAGCTTTGTTTTTGATCCTTATTTCAATACTGTCACCTTTTTGCCTCACCTTTTTTACTGCATAATCCACACGCTTATCGGTGGTAAGCATATTACTGACAAACCAGGGTCCGTGCTCAGGAAAATGCTCCTTCAGATGCTGGTAAAAATCCTCAGGTTGTGGATGTTTGAATTTCCATTTTTCCCAGAAGCTCTTTATAAATGCTGAAAACGCCTCCTCTCCAACCAGTGAACGGAAATATAGAAATTGCTGGGCGGGAATGTAATAGGTATGAATAAAATAATCCACCACGGAATACTCACCGGAATGCAAAATCACCGGCTTATTCATTTTTCTTCGGGCAAGCATCAGGTAAGCAAGATAGTGCTGTTCTTCATAACTGACAGAACGTGTACCGGCCAGATTTTTAATTTGAAGCTCATCAGCTCCAAGCACTTCAAAAAGTGACAAATCAGGATACTTCTCCTTCATGTAAAGCACCTCGTACAGTGAGTTAAGACCTTCATCCATCCAGGGATTTTCACGTTCGTTGAAACCCAGCATGCCATAAAACCAGTTGTGACCTATTTCATGCATAATAACCGACTCCTGGCTAAGCCCGCTTATTTTATCCACTAGCGTGAACATGGGATACTCCATTCCTCCACCGTAGTTACTAACATTTTGCGCTACAGTCATCTGCGGGTAGGGATAAGGACCTATCTCCCTGCTGTAGAACTCAAGAGCATCATGAATGGTACTTAACTGCTTGCGCCAGTATGATTTTGATTCATCCTTCAGATAATAAATATAAGCAGTAACAGTTTTTCCTGCCGCATCTACGCGAATGTCTTCCTTTATCCTCAGGTAGTCCTTTCCGCTGCACCATGCAAAGGTATGCACGCTGTCAGCTTCAATATGTATTGTTTGATAATTGACACTTTCCAGGGCTGGATGCTCAAACCCGCGAAGGTGCTCCTTGCGATATTTTTCCTTCTTCATTACTTTCCCGGTACTTCCGGTAACATAGTGATCGGGCACCATAATCCGCAGTCTGAAATTTCCGAACTCACCATAAAACTCTCCTATATTCCTGTTCGGGATGGGATGCCAGCCATTTTTATCATATACTGCAGGCTTAGGAAACCACTGCGTGATCTGGAAGTTTTCCTTGCTTCTACCCATGCGGGAAAAACCTGCATCAGGCACCTGCACACGGAAAGGAGTTTTTATTTTGATATTGCCTCCCGGCAGAAGCGGCCTCGTGAGGTTGATCCTGGCCACATCTTTGTCAGTGTCAATAGCTGTGATTTTTTGGGAAGGGCTATGGAAATTAAGGCTGTCAACAAATCCCTGTTCTGATTCATCAGCAAAATAAAGCTTATTACCACCGCCTACTGAAGGGATGAGCTGCCGGGCCAGATCTGAAGTGGTACCTGAATATGCATTCGGATACAGGTGCATATAAATATAATGCAGCGTATCCGGTGAGTGATTGGTGTAGGTTAGCTCGTAATTCCCATGCAGGTATCCGCCACTGCCATCAAGCAACACATCTATCTCATACTCCACATGCTGCTGAAAATACGCTGCCTGTTGCGCTACGGTAATCAGCGGGAAGCATAACAAGCATGCAATTATACTCCACGTAAAAAAGTGTTTCATCTTACTGGTTTTAGGTTATTTTAATTCCTCAAGAACCTGTTGCAACTCTGCGGCTTTTAGCTTTCCTCTTATTATCTTTCCCTGTGGGCTCACAAGAAGTATTCTGCCTTTATCTTTGGAGTTATACATCCTTAAAACCACAGGAGTAGCAAGCATATGAACAGTGTTTTTATTATACTTTGAAGCAGTTCTCTGCCACAATAATTTATCCTTGCCGTTGTAGAGTGTCAATAGTTTTACTTCTGGCCTTTTTTCCACAACTTCATATAATGAATCCATTTTCTTCATGTAATTTTCATTTTCTTCTGACCAGAAATTCAACACTACATAATTTCCCTGAAATTCTGAAAGCCTTACCGATTTACCTGTAGCATCAGGAGCGGCAAATCCGGGTGCGGGCATATCCGGTTTCAGCTTCCTTTCTGCTTCCTGCACCTGCTTCAGGTTACTTCGGTAGCGCTCAACGCGCTTGTGCAGCTCAAGCACATGTGGGTTATCCGGATGTTTTTCCATGAGATTTTTTTCTATATCCATAAACAGCTCCGGATACTCACTGATGGTTATGATCGGCACCCTGCCAAAAGGTTGGAAAAGTGGCACCAGCACAGCAAGTATGTCCTTGTTGTTCCTCACCAGGCTAAGCTGATAATCCTTTTGTTTTTCACGCACCACAGTAGCCATTGAATCTACAACTTCCTGAAAATCGAGATAGCTCGGTGAATCGCGCTGCACATTAAGTTCAATAAAAAGGGAATCGATAATATCAAGGTGTTTGATGGTCTTTTTCTTGAAGTCTTCCAGCATTTTACTGCCTCTGGAGCCTTTGGTGCGATACGTATATGGGATTTGCCGGATATCGGCAGCAAGGTGCTGGCTTTCACCCGGATTGGTTTGAAGGATGGCAAGGTTATCTCGATCTGTTCCAATGGTATATATCCCGGAGCTGGCATTAATCACTTCAAAGCTAACCCTGCCTTCATCGTCTGTAATGGCAGAATCAACTACCGGCCAGGAATCCGGGAGCAATTCGTGCAGGTAAACCTTATTGGAAGCACTGTAGCTAAAATCAGCATTAACAACTGCTGTGTCCTCATCTGCTTTATTTCTACAGGCATTTAAAGCCAGCAAAGGCAGAACGATAAACAACAAATATCTTTTAATGATCTTCTTCATCTTTTTCAAGTTTTTCCTTCAGGAGTTCGTTGGCTTTTACCGGATCTATTCTTCCACGGGAGCTTTCCATCATCTTACCCATAAAAAAACCAAGAACTGACCTTTTACCGTTCCTGTATTTTCGCACCTCTTCAGGATATTCGACCAGAATACGCTCTACTAAATTAAGCAAATAAACTGAATCAGCTCTTATAATTACATTTTTTTGTGCTGCCAGTTTTGCCACATTACCTTTTGTAAAGGAAGCGGCCTCATGAATAATTTGTCTTGCAGCAGATTCACTTATCTTTGAATCCAGCACCAGCTGTGCCAGTTGGGAAAGATTACGTGCCGCGAGATTAATATCTGTGATCTTTTTTTCGCTGTTACGAAGAGGTCCTCGCAACCAGTTTGAGACTATAGCGGCATTTTTATCCTTATTTTCCACCTGCTGGAAAACGTCCGACATAAACCTGTTGCTGCTGATAATTTTAGCCGTTTCAGGGGGAATGTTATACTGCTGCTGAAGCTTAATGAACATCTCTGCCGGAAGAACAGGCATTTCGCCGGCCAGCCGATCTCTCAACCGCTTATCCAGATGAATTGGCGGCAGGTCCCATTCGGGCAGGTAACGGTATTGAACGGATGACTCCTTAAACCTTTCATGCCTGGTTTGCAGTGAAAGATCATCCCATGCCCTGGTTTCATCTTTTATGAGCTCACCCTCGCTGAGTTTTTTCATGAGGCGCTTTTCTTCATACTGTAGCGCTGCTTTAAGTGCTGCGGTTGAGTTCATATTTTTTATTTCAACCCGCCCTGAATTCTGTCCATGATCATCCGTAACAGAAATATTGGCATCACAGCGAATACTGCCTTGTTCAGGCCTGGCTTCACTGATGCGCAGATATTTCACCAAATCCTGTAAAGCAGTGAAGGCCCCGGCAGCCATTCCGGCATTTCCAATAGCCGGTTCTGTAACAACTTCTATCAGGGGGATACCTGCCCTGTTGACATCCAGCAGTATTTCACTACCCCTGAGCAGGGATTTGGCAGAATCTTCCTCCAGGTGCATTTCCCTAAGTGGCAGCTTCATCACACTGCCATCAGAATTCACTATTTTTATTATTCCACCTTGCGCCAGGGGCTTGCGGTGTTGGGTAATCTGATATCCTTTGGGGAGATCAGGATAAAAATAGTGTTTCCGGTCGAATTCCAGTGTATCGCAAATGACAGCTTCAGCGGCCAGAGCGAGAATAATGCCTTTTTCCACCATCGTTTTGTTGACTACCGGCAGGGAGCCGGGCTCGCCACGGCTGAGTGAATCAGCAGCCGTATTGGGTAGGGCATCTGGAGCCGCCAGTGCCTCAGCACTAAAGGCTTTTGTGCGGGTAACAAGCCGGATATGAAATTCAAGACCTATGGTGGTCTTCATAGTTTTGGGAAATATGCTGCAGTTATTCTTCTACTGAAACGTTTGCCACAAGTTCTGATACTATTGTAGTTAATTTTGGTTCTGCATCTTTTGCTGCCGCAATTACCTCTTCATGGGAAATCTCCACTATCTTGCCTTCCACTCCCAGGTCGGTTATCACAGAGATGGCAAATACCCTGATCCCGGCATGAATGGCGGCAATTGTTTCGGGCACTGTTGACATACCCACGGCATCGGCCCCCAATATCCTGATGTATTTATACTCGGCAGGTGTTTCAAATGTGGGCCCCGAAACAGCTGCATAAACGCCTGTATGATACCGGATGTTATTTCTGCGCGCTATAGAACGCACCTCATCAATAAGATCCTGATCATAAGGCTCGCTCATGTCCGGGAATCTTGGTCCTATCCGCTCGTCATTTGGCCCAATGAGCGGATTAACTCCCATCAGATTTATATGATCGTTTATGATCATCAGATCACCTACTTCAAAATCAGGATTCATACCACCACTGGCATTGGAAAGGATAAGATTTTCTATACCGAAAAACTTCATCACCCTCACAGGAAATATAACGTCTTCCATTTCATACCCTTCGTAAAAGTGAAAGCGTCCCTGCATGGCCAGCACTTCTGTTCCCTGAAGTTTCCCAATAATTAAGCGGCCCTGATGGCCTTTTACTGTGGATACCGGGAAATTAGGGATTTCACTGTATTCTATTTCAGCTTCTATTTCAATCTTTTCCACCAGATTACCAAGCCCTGTGCCTAACACTATGCCTGTTTTTGGTGACAGAGTGGTTTTTGATTTAATAAATTCAGCGGTTTGCTTTATCTTTTCGTACATATTCCAATATTTGCCTGTTAAATGCTTCTTTATCTTTATTATGCAAATTTACATGAATCGGCCAATAAAAGATGGGTAAATCATCAAGAATTTCCAGAATACTACTTGAGCTCAATCTCATCGCATCCTTTTCGGTAGTGATAATGATCTTGTTCTGTGAAATTATCTCTTCAAAAGTTTTCTTTATTTTTTCCGCATCTTCAGCATTGAATTTATGATGATCAGGGTACTGAAGTTTGTGCAGTTCTGTGCACTCCGCTGCCACTTTAGCTTCAAGCGGGTATGGATTTGCAATACCCGTCACTAGTAAGATAGCGTAAGTTTTACCCCACGGGGGTGGCTCTTTCAATGAAGGTAATGGTTGTGGGTCTCCATAATCAATAAAAGAAAAATAAAGCTCCTGTTTATCCGTGGGTTTGATTTTCTCCACCAGTGTACGCCGGGTGATGGGTGACAATACCTTACCCGACTTTGAAACAACTATTATATCAGCTCTTTTAGCGCCTGCCCTAAACTCGCGCAGCCGTCCGCTGGGCACCACAAAGTCTTCATAGAACGGATGAAAAAAGTCGGTGAGTAAAATATTCAGTCCGGGCTTTATCCAACGATGCTGAAAGCTATCATCAAGAATAATAACATCTATATCAGGTTTCTTTTCCAGCAGCTTTTTTGTGCCTCTTACGCGTTTTTCATCCACTGCAACATGCACGGTCTCCCCCCTGTAGCGATTGTAAAATTGCATAGGTTCATCACCAATTGTCCGGGCATCCGAGCTTTCATCAGCCAGAAAAAAGCCAGATGTTTTCCTGCGGTAACCACGGCTCAATATTCCTACTGTATATTCATCCTTCAGCATATCTGCCAGATATTCCACATGAGGTGTTTTTCCTGTTCCCCCCATTGACAGATTACCAACTGAAATAATCGGCAAGCCGAAACTTTTCGATGGCAGTATGTGCCAGTCGAACAGCTTGTTTCTTACATAAGTTACCAACCCATAAATCAGTGAGAAAGGATATAGCAATATACTTAGAAATACCTTCATGTTATACCTTTCAACTTATTGTGCACAAAATGTAAAGCAATTCAGGATATAAATGGTTTAAATATGGTAAATAAATTTTCCGGGCATGCAAAAATAATTTACATACCTTAGCAATGTCAATTTTTATTGGCATAAAATGATTAAAAACTTTCTATATGTTGATAATTGGGATAGCCGGAGGTTCAGGAAGTGGAAAAACAACCGTTGTACGCAAAATCACAGAGGTACTGCCGGCAGGTTCTGTAACCGTTATATCGCAGGATGCTTACTATAAAGATCAGGGGCATTTGCCGGAAGAAGAGAAGAAGCTGATCAACTTTGATCATCCATCCTCCATAGAATTCGATTTGCTGATAGACCATGTGGATGCTTTACGAAGGGGTGAAACCATTCAGCGCCCTGTTTATTCCTATGTTACCTGCGCGCGGTCGAAAGAGACAATTCCGGTAACCCCTTCAAAAGTCATTATTATTGAAGGCATCCTTATTCTTTCCAACCCTGAGTTAAGAAAGCGCATGGGGGTGAAGGTTTTCGTGGATGCCGATGCTGATAACCGTCTGATCAGGATTATTCATCGTGACATTCAGGAGCGGGGCAGAAACTTCAAGCAGGTGCTGGAGCATTATGAAAAATTTGTTCGTCCAATGCACCTGCAGTTTATAGAACCCACCAAGCGTTATGCCGACCTGATTGTACCCCAGGGAGGACGCAACCAGGTGGCAATTGACATACTGGCTGCCAGGATTAAAGAAAACATTACCGAATAGAAAAACACTGTAATCTGTTCACGAATTAACACCTGCACATGCCTGTTTACGAGCTTGACACAGATCAATTGATATTTCCTCATCCCGAACTGGCGGAAGAAGACGGCCTGCTTGCATTTGGGGGAGACCTGAGTATCGACAGGCTGCTGTTGGCCTACAGTAATGGCATCTTCCCCTGGTACAGTGAAGGGCAGCCCATCATGTGGTGGTCGCCTAATCCACGCATGCTTCTGCTACCGCAGAACCTGCGGGTATCCAAGTCACTTCGCAGGACTGTCAGGCAGGGCAGGTTCAGCATCAGCTCCGACCAGGCTTTTGCGCAAGTAATAAGAGCATGCGCGGAAGTTCCCCGCGAAGGACAGGACAGCACCTGGATAACCGGGGAAATGATCACGGCCTACCAAAAACTTCATCAGGCTGGTTACGCGCACAGCTTTGAAAGCTGGTATGAAGGAAAACTTGTTGGCGGGCTGTATGGTGTGAGCATCGGCAAAGCCTTCTTTGGGGAATCCATGTTTCACACCATGACCGATGCTTCCAAAGTAGCTTTCTTCCATTTTGCAGATCATCTGCAGTCGGCAGGCTTTCATTTCATAGATGCCCAGATGCACACCCGCCATCTCGAAAGACTGGGAGCTAAAGAAGTTCCTCTGAAAAAATATCTCCGGATGACCACCAAAGCCATTACAGCAAAACCTCCCGCGCAAAACTTCTGGAAAAACCAGCAGCTGTCATAATCAAGCCGCACATAATCAGGCGTAATCTTCACCAAACCTTGCTTTTACCTGCTTTACGTAATCACGGATTTTTTGCTCATCCTGCTTTTTGCAGATCAATAAGGCTTTATCATCATCCACTACGATGTAATCTTTCAGGCCCTGTATAACGGCAGCTTTGTCTTTTGGAATCCTTATAACACAGTTTTCCACTTCATCCAGGATGACATTATCAGCCTGTACAGCATTTTTATGTTCATCCAGGCCGGCATGCTCATAAAGTGAGCCCCAGGTTCCTATATCCGACCAGCCGATGTCCGTACAAAGCACTTCCACGTTATCGGCTTTTTCCATCACACCATAGTCAATGGAGATGTTCTCACATTTGCTGTAGATATCTTCTATTGCCTTTTTCTCAACAGCAGTATTGATTTTATCGAGCTGCTGCTCAAACAACAGGTTCATATTAGCAAGGTAAGCATCAAAAGCCTTGATGATGCTTTCGACAGACCAGATAAACATCCCTGAATTCCAATAATAATTTCCTTCATCAAGAAATGCTTCAGCGGTTTTCAGATCGGGCTTTTCAGTAAACTGCGATACCGGATGCAGGCTGTAATGCTCGTCTTCACGAATGGTCTGGCTTTCATCAGCTTTTATGTACCCATAACCAGTTTCCGGGCGATGAGGTTTAATTCCAATGGTAAGCAACACATTTTTTTCAGCTGCATATTCAAAACCCTTTTGCACCACGTGTGCGAACACATCTTCTTTCATCACGATATGGTCTGAGGGCGCCACTATGATCCTGGCATTGGGATTTTGTTTCTGGATACGGTATGCGCCGTAAAGAATGCAGGGTGCCGTGTTCCGCATCATAGGTTCC
>JBEPXQ010000009.1:0-260 GCA_041641835.1 Bacteroidales bacterium | reverse complement strand
TTCGGTGAGTATATTTTCTACGGGCATTTCAGGCAGAAGCAGTCCGATTTGTTCCTGGTACTTTTCATTGGTCACCACCAGGATATTTTCCGGCGGACAGAATTTCTTCAGCCGTTGGAAGGTTTGCTCGATCAGGGTTTTCCCTGTGTCCAGGATATCCAGAAACTGCTTTGGGCGGCTGCTACGGCTCCAGGGCCAGAAACGGCTGCCCACACCACCGGCCATTATCAGCGCGTAATTATCTTTATTGGTCATATGCT
>JBEPXQ010000008.1:0-17499 GCA_041641835.1 Bacteroidales bacterium | reverse complement strand
TTTTGCAACAAAATAAACAGATTTAATACTCTTTTCGCCGTCCTCTGTTTCCAGGGATACTATACCGTCAAAGTTTTTCACGTCCATTTCCCAGTCGTGTACAGTGGATGTACCGCTAACAGACATATTGCTTTCGGATTTTTCCAGCATATATTTATCCTGGGAAAAAGCCATTGTGGCCAGCAGCATTAGTACTACCAGCATATTTGTCTTTAGTTTTTTTATTCTTTTCATAACTATCAAACCTATTGAATTAGTAGTGCAAATATATGTCGTTATTTGTTTTTATAGCAAGCTATACAACCTTAACAAGTGCGAATTGGCTTTGTTTTCTGTATAAGGACAGGGGGTAATGGATTGGAATATAGGAGATAAATGCCTTGTGTGTGTTTTTTGTTTAAATTAGACAAAATTAAAATAGCGCAAAAGGCAGTATGAAATGGATGTGTCATACACTCATCAACAAATATTGAATCAAATGTAGATTCAATTATGGGCTTGTGATGAGGGCATCTTTTACACTAAATGTCCACTCCCAGAAAATGCCTGATTAGATAACCTATTCCAAAAGAAATAGCAGCTACACTAAGGCTAAGTGCAGCCATCTCAGTGAATCGTTTCCTGAAGCTTAGATTTTTGGCTATGGCAATATAATAGGTAAAGGCAAGGATGATGAATATAGCCATAATCAGTGTAGCTCCCAATGCTACGTAATAATTCGTAAAAATAAAATAGGGAGCTACCAGCAGTGCTACTGTTATTATATATGCTATACCTGTATGAACAGATGAAGAGATAACATGATCGGCTCCCTCTGTTTTCTTTGACAGGTATTCTGATGCTGCCATCGACAGGGAAGCAGCAACACCTGTTATCAGCGCTGCAATGGCGATCAGGCGGGTGTTTTGCAGGGCAAGTGTCAGTCCGGCCAGTGCACCGGTCAACTCCACCAAAGCATCATTTAACCCAAGAACGATCGAATCAGCATGATCAAGTGAGCGTTCATGTATCATTTCCAGTAATTGCTTTTCATGCTGGTCTTCTTCTTCTGATATTTGCCTGGCACCAGACACTTCTCCTGCAATATCATTATAAACCACCTGGGCCTGAGATTCTCCTCTTTCCATCAGTTTTGCTCCGAATGTCAATCCCAGAATTTTTGCTATCCAATAGAATTTGCGGATGGTATGGCGCCTGGGTTTTACATCCACACCGGTGAACCCCTTCCAGTAGTCGTAATGCCTTTTTTCATCAGCAGCTATATCCAAAAGTATTTTCCGGTTTTTATCATGGCTGGCCAGGTGGTGCACCAGCTTTTTATAAACATGATACTCTGTGATCTCATTTTCCTGTGCTTTCAAAAGCTTTTTTCTGAGTTCTGCTGAAATTTCCGAGTTTTTTTCCATCTACGGGCGAAATATCTGTTATTTTTATGCAGTAACAAAAATAGCATTAATTCACCTTTTCTATCGTTTAAAGATAAATTTTCCCATACTGGGATTCATCTCCAATTACTAAGGGTTTAAAAGGTTTGATAACCAGTATGAATATAAGATGACAGTTTTTATGGTATAGTTTTCGTGAAAATGAAATCAAAAAATCAAAACTAATAACATGGAGTTGAGCAAAGACCAGCTGGACCGCGAAAGAAGATTGAGGTATAAATGGTATGATAAGCGGATTCTGATCGTGGAGGATATCAAAGTCAATCACATGCTGATCGACCGGATATTGCGGAAAACACGCGCAGAGGTATTATGGGCCATGGATGGCCAGAAAGCGGTGGATATAATAAGAGACGACAACAATATCGATCTGATCCTAATGGATATACGACTACCTGTAATGAATGGTTATGAAGCTACAAGAGAAATACGGAAATTAAATGGAAACATACCCATTATTGCTCAAACAGCCTATGTAATGGAAGATGAAAAGGACAAGGTGCTACAGGTCGGTTGCAATGATCTTATAACTAAACCGCTTCGCAAAGACGTGCTGCTGGAGAAAATATCGGCTTACCTGGATAATTAAGCGTATTAAGTAATGGGAATTTAGAGCTAATCTAATAATAAGGGTTTCTGAACCTTTTATTTAACAGCAAAAGCAAACAGTATCAACAGGCTGTCTGAATCTTCAGACAGCCTGTTTTGTTTTGAATCGGTTTGCCGACACATAACGAGGTGAACAATTTGTGTTGATTTCAAGTTACTTATTTAAAGTGATGAGGTAAAAGTTACTGTTTAATTACTGTTTTAAAACTGTTAAAAATTATTCTGATATGAGAACTATAAATACTTTGAAAGTATCACTGCTTGTCTTGCTGCTGGCAGCTTTTGGTAATCTTAAGGCGCAGGAAAATGAAGCGCTGCTTTTTTCTGGTGATAACCAGGACAACGTGGACCTTAACAACCCTTTGGTGTTAAATAACCTGACACCTTCAAGTTCATTTACCATGACAATTTGGTTCAATATTTCCAGTTTGCCTGATGATGGAATTTTCCTCTCCAAAACATCTGATGACGGGAGTGGAAATGTGGATCATGAGTTCGCGTTTGGCTATGCTGATTCATCAGATAAAGTATTTGCGATTGTGGGAAATACAGTTATTCAATCATCTTCTACAAATTTTGCTGATGCAAAATGGCATCACGCAGCTGTAACTTCTGATGGCTCCAATTTTACGCTTTATGTGGATGGAATACAGGAGGCAACAGGCTCTAATGGCACCCAGCAAGCTTCAGGAGCTCAGTGGGTATTAGGCGGGCGCGATACCTCAGCCACTGGAAGTGGGATAATTGATCCACTTGCCGGTAAAGTTGATGAACTAAGAATTTTTAATGTCGAAAGGACTCAATCAGAAATAAGAAATAATATAGGACATGAAATTAGCACATCAACCTCAGGGCTGGTGGCTTATTATAAGATGAATAAAGATGCCGCTGGGTTCTTAATTGATTATGCAGGTAGTAATGACGGTACTGTTAACGGAGCGGTGCAACTTGGCACCTCCACTGCACCAGTGGCAGATGCATGCATTTATTCCCTGGGCGATGGAGATATCACAAATAATACTGACGTATGGATGGATGTAGAGCTGACAACTGAAAGCACTGATTACACGTACACAGCCATGCAGGTGGATTCTGTTCCGCAATATATTAATGGAATGACCTACGTTGCTGATCATTACTGGGATATTTGGGCCAATGATCCTGACTTTGACGGAACTTTCACAGCAACTTTGACCTTTCACTATGATAATTTAACTGGTATTGGGGATGAAAACACATTACAGCTTTTTACCAGGGATGATGCTACACATAATACCTGGACCGAAGTAACTGATACTGTTAAATATGTTGGTGCTGATACAACTGATGGTAACGGATATATTCAAACAACCATAGATGAAAGTAACACTGTTGATGAAAATGACTTTAAAAATAATTATATCATCGCATCTGCAGATGCTGATAATCCGTTGCCTGTAGAGTTTGGTGAAATCACGGCAGAGTGGCAGGATGGTAATGTAAACCTGAAATGGATAACATTTACCGAAACCAACAACAGTCATTTCATCGTGGAAAGAAGCACTGACGCGAAAGAATTTGAAGATGCCGGTACTGTACAGGGAAACGGCACTACAGCTGAAATCTCTGAGTATTCTTTTACTGACAATAGTGCTGAAACCGGTAAACAGCTTTATTACCGCCTGAAGCAGGTAGATTTTAATGGTAACAATGACTATAGTGAAGTTATTACATTGCTACCACCTCAGGAAAGTAACTTGAGTGTATATCCTTCAATGGTCAGGAATAATATTACCTTCGAGATAGAAGGTGAGCATACACTTAGCATTTATAACCTGCAGGGAAAGCTGATGCTGCAAAAGCAACTTGACGGCTACAGCGAACTCAATATTTCTGCCTTCCCACAGGGAACCTACCTCTACAAAGTCCAGACTGGTTCAGAATTACTTTCAGGAAAATTCATTAAACAGTAATTTATCCTTCTTATATCAACAACAAGGGCCACTGTAATGGTGGCCTTTTCTATTGAATCAATCTATATATCGTGAAGCTAATTGAAGCTGCTGGAAGCTATCACCTCAACACTTCAGACCTGCCTGACGGAATGTACTTTTATCAGGTAGCTACCAATACGGAAAGGTATTCAGGAAAGTTTGTGAAGGAGTAACATAGAACGAATTCAGAAAAAAATAAGCCCGGCCACAATACTGTAGCCGGGCTTTTATTTTTATTTGTTCTTATTGCCGTATCACTTTAATTCTTTTGCTGCTATTACCAGAAGTTAGTTCAAGTATATAAACAGCCCGCTCCAAATGCCGGATGTTTATTACCGTGCTTTTACTGAAGCTTCCTGTCATTAGCAACTGACCGCTCATGCTTAGGATCCGGTACTCTGTTTCTTCATCAAAATCCGTACGGATATTCAATACATCAGTGGTGGGATTCGGATACACCGCCAGATGTTTATGCGAATTGATATCCTCAATGCTGATCCAGGTTACATTCACCACATTCGATGTATCGCTGAGGCAGCCATTGGCAGCGGATACAATTACGAAATACTCACCATTCTGGTCTGCAATATGGTATTGGTCCACACTGCCGTTGATAGCAGTATAATCATAGTACCATTGGTTTCCGCTTGCAGCATCCGAAAACAGGGTGTCCAGATTATAGGTAACGACCGGTGTTGGTGGAGCCGGCAATACCGATAATGACATGCGGATAACGCTGTCGCAACCCGTCTGTGAGCTGAGACTATGATAATAAATTCCTGACGTACTTAATGGAGTGCCATAAAAGTCAAACACCTGACCGTCACAGATAGCGGCATTGTCAAATGTAGTGTCCACCGGGTTTACACTCAACTGCAACTGCAATATGCTGTCGCAGCCCGTGGTGGCTGTGGCCTGATGATAATAAATGCCGGCAGCAGTAAGTGTTTGTCCATGGAAATTATAGCTGCCACCTTCGCAAATGCTGTTGCTTAAAAGGGTTGTGTCTATCGGGTTAACCTGAAGTTGCAGCCTGATTACGCTATCACATCCAAACTGGCTGCTGAGTGTGTGGTAGTATGTTCCGCTAGTATTAAGCTGTGTTCCGAAGAAGTTATACGAACTGCCTTCGCATATGGATTGAGACGTCCAGCTTGTATCAACAGGATGGACGGTGAAGTTGAGCTGAAGTACACTGTCACAGCTAAACTGTGAACTAAGCGTGTGGTGATAAACACCTGTTTGTGTCAATAGATTTCCATGGAAATTATAACTGTTTCCTTCGCATACACTCTGGCTGAGGACTGTAGTATCCTCAGGCTGCACGTACAGCTCCAGCTCCATAACGCTATCACAACTTGCACTGGCTGTGATGGTGTGGTAATACGTGCCTGATGTTGTGAGCGGTGTTCCGTAGAAATTATAGCTTTGTCCTTCACAGATGCCGGCAAAACTACTAACCGTATCCACACTCCCTACATAAAGGTTCAGCTTCAGGACACTGTCGCAGCTTGTTGATGCCTGAAGCGTGTGGTAATAAGTTCCGCTGGTAGTAAGTGAGGTTCCATGGAAATTATAGCTGTTGCCCTGGCAAATGGATTCTGAAAGTATGGTTGTGTCAATCGGGTTGACTGTGAAATCAAGAACCACGGTGCTGTCGCAGCCAAACTGGTTGAATGTGCTATAGTAATATGTGCCGCTTTGCGTCAGCATATTTCCATAAAAATTATACGATCCGCCTTCACAAACGCTTGCTGTTTGATAAGTGGTATCCAACGGATTTATACTGAGCGTTAGCACAAGCACACTATCACAACTGTTTTGATTGCTGAGGGTGTGATAATAAGTTCCGGCGTTGCTCAGTGTCTGCCCATGGAAATCATACGTAGTACCGGCACACACGGAGTGGGAGAGGAGTGTGGTATCTGCCGGAAGAATGCTCAGGCTGAGCTCAAGTACGCTGTCACAGCCAGCCTGTGAGCTTGCCGTGTGATAATAGGTTCCTGCCTGGCTGAGTGTTGTGCCATGGAAATTGTATGTGCTTCCTTCGCAAATGCTGTGATTTAAAGTGGTTGTATCCACCGTCTGAACAAATAAATCCAGCATGATAACGCTGTCACAGCCGCTATTCGCTGTCATATTGTGATAATAAAGGCCGGTTTGTGTCAGGTTGGTTCCGTGGAAATTGTAGCTGCTTCCTTCGCAGATGCTGGCATTCACCAGATTTGTGTCCACCGGGTTTACAGTGAGTTGTAGCGCCAGTGTACTGTCACAGCCTGTGGTGGAAACCGTCTGATGGTAGTAGTTCCCGGAGTTTGTAAGAAGCTGGCCATGGAAATTGTAACTGCTTCCCTGGCAGATGTTATCGTAAGTCCAGCTTGTATCTACAGGGTTCACCTGAAGGTTAATTTTCACGATGCTGTCGCAGCCATTGGCTGAAGTAAGTGTATCGCGGTAAATGCCCGGCATGCTATAAACATTGCCGTTGTGTGTAAATGAGCTGCCTTCACATATGGTTTGTGAAATTATTGATGAATCCAACGGCAGCACATTCAGCGTGAGCTCAACCACACTGTCGCAACCCCAAACCGAAGTGAAGGTTTCTGTATAGGTTCCGGCAGTTGTTAATGCCTGGCCGTTAAACATCAGGGTTTCTCCATCACAGATGCTTTGTGTTGTTTGGATGGAATCAACCGGCAGCATGCTAACGTTTACAGTAAGCGTTGAATCACAGCCGTTGGTGCTGGTCATGGTTTGGGTGTAGGTGCCAGCTTGAGTGATTTGCTGCGAGCCAAGCATAAAGGTATCTCCCTGGCATAATTGTATGTCCTGACTGAAGCTGAAAGTAGCCTCCAGTGGTCCCAGATCCACACTGGCAATATTGTCATTATCTCCGTCAGAAAAACGGGCATTGCCTGCCAGGTCCCGGGTAGTAGTGTCGGGTAGTATCAGGTTGTCTCCTTTATCAATGGCGGCAGAGCCACAATTCAGATTCCAGTCTGTTGCAAACAGCTCCAGGCTATCCGTGACATTGGTGAAGTTACCGGCAAAGGAAGTCGGATTCACGTAGTTTATGTAATTGCCGCTTCCGGAGCTGTAGTTAGCACTGTCAAGGTCGATAATTAGTGTGCCAGCTCCAAAACCGGTATAGCCATTCAATATGGCTGTCGTATCAAATTCAGTATAACTGGAAGTTCCTGTCAGGTATATTTGCAGGCTATCGTTACCCCAAAGCACGCTGTTTTTAATCTTTGCCTTGGAATAGACATAAACGCCACCGCCCTGGTCCTGTGCTTTATTGTTGTTGATGTTACAGTTAATGAGCTCACCGCCAAAATAGAAATAAACACCTCCACCATCATAGCGGGCTTCGTTATTATAAACATTGGTGTTTACAACCAGGCCATTATTATTGTTGGAAATATCCTGATAAATACCACCACCATTATAGCGAGAATAATTATTGAATACTTCGCAGTTAAAAATGGCTGCATCATTATTTTCGTTATAAATGGCACCGCCATCGTAATGGGCGCTGTTACTATGGAATACTGAGTTCTTCAAGGATGCATTACCAAGAAGATAAACGGCACCACCATTGTCGCCGTAGTTACCAACAAAGCTGCAGTTCTCAATTTCTCCGGTCGTCAGCACATAGATTCCGCCCCCGTTATTTGAGGTGTAGTTAGAGTCGATGAGACTGTTAAACACTTTTCCGCCGTTATCGATATATACTGCTCCTCCGTCGGAAGCTTGATTATCAGTGACTGTAGAGTTGTTAACCACGCCACCCTGATACATATAAACGGCTCCGCCTTCGTCGGCTGCAGTATTCCCATGGAAGTAGCAGCTATCCAGTTCAGCAGTGGCATTCAGATATGCTGCACCACCTTCTGTGGCGGTGTTATTAATAAAAGTACTGTTGGATATTTTTCCTGATGTTATTAGTACAGCACCACCAGTACCATCATAGGTTGTATTGGTAGCTTGTGCCAGGTAATCAATAGCCGTATTGTTTTCGAAGGTACAGTTCCTGATGATATTACCGGTAGCACTTCCGCTCATGTGGATTGCTGAACCCAGAACTGTCTGGTTGTTAGTGAATGTGCAGTTAGTTACCCGCATTGTGTCTGCGCTGCCACCAATGCTAAGGCCGGCGCCCCAGCCATAGCCTTCCACAATATTATTCTGAAAAGTGGTGCTGTCAATAACACTGTAATCCTGTTCTGCGTGAATACCGGCACCGCCATTCCCGCTGACAATATTTCCTTCGATAACGGAATTCAGTACTTTCCCGCCAAAGAGATAAATGCCGCCGCCGTCAGTATCAGCTTTGTTTTCTTTAATAATGCAATTGTCAATAATACCGTGATCACTATAAACACCACCACCGCGCCATGCTGAATGGTTGTTGTAAACCACGCAGTTGCGCAGAATTCCTCCTGCTCTTAAGAAAACACCTGCACCTTCCGGGGAGTATCCCGGATGACTTGCATCGCGTATGGTAAATCCGTCAATTACACAATAAGTGGCTGAAGCTGCCTGTACTACGATGGTGTATGAATTGTCAGTAGAATCAAGCAAGGTGCCGATATCTCCGCTTAATTTTGTTTCATTTCCCTGAAACTGCCCGTATCCGCTGCGCTGATTTATGGCTGTTTCGTTGCCGCTAAAGCCCCCATAAACTTCCACGCTGTCGTAGATGGTGAATTGCTGCCCGCGATAGGTGCCTGTGGTGGGCTTGTAGGTTCCTTTGGCTACCCAGACCTGTCCACCGCCGTGTGTGGAAACATCGTTGATAGCATTTTGCAGGGAAGTGCCTGCATACGCATTGCTCCAGCTTGTCCCGTTTTTGCTGCCAGAACCATATTGGGTTACATATCGACGCGGATATATGGTTAGCTTCAGGACGCTGTCGCAGCCAAAAACGGATGTGGTTGTGTGATAATATGTGCCCGGAGCACTTAATGTGCTTCCGTAGAAATTGTAATTGGAACTGCCATCCAGGTAAACAGATGATAGCGTTGTTGTATCCACCGGGAAGTAAGACAGATTGAGTTGGATGGTGCTGTCCTGGTTACTGGAATTCATGATGGTGGAATAATAAGTTCCGGGAGCTGAAAGTTGAGTCCCTTCAAAATTGTAATTGCTACCCTGACAGAAAAAGTCGTTCAGCACAGTATCCACCGGATGCCAGGTGAAGCTTTGCTGAATTACTGAGTCGCAGCCAAAATTGTTTTGCGTGCTATGATAGTAAGTGCCGCTGCTGTTGATCGTCTGCCCGTAAAAATCATAATTCTGATTCTCATATACATCCATGCTGGTAAGAACTGTAGTATCTATCGGATGAACAGCCAGGTCGATCTTAATAATGGAGTCACAGCCATTGGGGTTTGCAGCTGTTTGATAATACACACCGGATTGGTTGTAGCTTTGTCCGGCATAAGTAAAACTGCTTCCTTCGCAAATATCAGCATTCACAAAACCGGAATCCGCCGGAAGAACGGTAAGGGTAAGTGTTACAACAGAGTCACAGCCATTGGAGCTGGTCAGGCTGTTTTGGTAGGTGCCTGAAGTTGTAAGGTTCATGCTTCCGAAGGCGAAAGTATCGCCCTGGCAGATACTTGCTGAAGTAGCATAGTTGCTGGTATATTCATAAGCTCCCGGATCAGGTTTGGCGTTGCCGTCGCTGTTTCCGTCAATAGTGCGGCTGTTCCCGGCCAGGTCGGTGGTTATCCCGGCAGGTACAAGCGAAGCATTGGCTGTATCGATGATTGCAGAATTACAATTCACACGCCAATCGGCTGCGAGGAATGTGGAAGTCATGGAAGAATTGTAGCCCTGATAGGTGGTTGGGTTGACAAATTCAGGATAGTTTGCGGTTCCTGTGCCTGTATTCGAAGCGCTCAGATTTATTATGCCGCTTCCGGCAGTTGAACCGCTAAAGCCTCCTTCAATGGCGCAATATTCAAAGGCTGTTCCAGTGCCATAACTCAGTATATCATTATTCCAGATAATACAATTCTGTACGATGCCGGAGCCACGATTTCTGTTTACGCCTGCTGAGTAATTTGCTTCATTGCTTACAATGGTGCTGTTTAGCAGCGTGCCACCATAGTCCAGAAATACACCACCACCATAAAAATTAGATTCATTGTTTGCAACAAGGTTGTTGGCCATGAGCCCGCCATAAGAAGCGAAAATGCCACCACCACGGCTGGCATCATTGTTTATTATTTTGCAATTGGTAATTTCTCCGTCTGTTTTAATATAAACTCCACCACCATCTGAAGAAGATACATTGTTGTATATCAGAGAGTTTTTAATGACAGGAACCGGATCAGTGTAAGAAGACCAGTACAGGGTATAAATCCCGGCACCTTCGGCGCCGCTGGTATTGGAGTGAATAATACTGCTGTCAACAACACAATTCCTTCGAATAAACATGCCGCCACCATTATCATCAGCATGATTATTTTTTATCACGCAATTGATTATGCTTAGATCACCAAAGGAAGTATAAACCCCGCCACCATCATTAAAGGAGCTTGTATTGGCATTACCATCCCGGATGGTCAGCCCGTCAATACGAGCATTGTTCACACCAGATGCCACATAAACCACATAATATGAGTTATCAGCAATAACACCTGCTGAGCCTAAATCGCCGCTGATAATGGTTTCATTCAGTCCGCCTTCTCCGTAATCGGTTCTTTGGTTCAGCGCTGTTTCCGTACCTGAAAAACCGCCATACACCTCCACATTGGTTTTCATGTTCAGCGATTTCTTACGAACATCGGTGTAGTCATTATCAAAAGGAACAGTGGGATAGTAGGTTCCGGCGGCTATCCATACCTGTCCGCCACCGGCATTGTTCATATCTTCGATGGCCGACTGTATGAAGTTGGCCGGGTAAGCATTAACCCAGCTTGTACCATCCTGGGTTCCGGCGCCGGAAATGGTTACATAGCTTTTGCTTTGTGCAAAAGCTGAGATGTTGACTAATATCAAAAAAGAGAAAAGTAAAAATTTCTGCATCTGTCTATTGTTTTTTTTCTTGCTGATAATCAGTGATTCATTGACTTTGTCTGATTCATTGATTTACCATATGTTTTCATTATAACCTGATCTTATATATCATACGCGCAACAAAAATGAGAATATTTCTTATTTGAGAAGCATGGGTAACGATAATTTAACATGAGCAGGTCATTATCAGGAAGGAATATAGATGACATTTTGTGGGAAATAAAAGAAACGCTAAGGGTTAAGGTTTCAAAGTTAGCTGGTTACATTTAAAGCATGCGCATTGGCTCATGACAGCTGATCAACCCTGAAAAAGCAATAAATATAAAATGTGTACAGGAAATCATTTAGGGCGGCAGGACAAACATTATGCTTGCAGCTGTTGTTCTATGAAAAAAGCGAGGATATTATGCAGAAATCAGCGTTGTCATTTGCAATGGTTTTAATCATTATACTTGGACTGGTACTCCTTTATCTTGGAATTTTCACCGGAGGAGGTGATCTGTTGTGGCCTCCCATTGTTTCCGGTGCAGGTTTCCTGATAATAGGATGGATATTTCATGTGCTCAGAAAAACCCTTCCCTAAAAAGATACATAAACTTAACATAACGCACTGTTGAATAACAGCATGGAAGAGTTATATTTGATTTTTAAAATATCTTCCATGGAGGTTTATATCATTTATGATTCTTATTTCGGAAACACGCGTAAGGTATCGGAAATCCTGGCTGGAGAACTAAACCGGAGCTTTAGCGTCAGCCTCAGTAAAGCCGAAGATTTCGTACATGACAAGTTGGATGCTGCCGACATTTTTATCATTGGAAGCCCCACCCGGGGGTTCACATTTTCCGCCAGGATAAAGCAGCTATTAGGAAAGGTTTCAGCAAATGCCTTTCAAAATAAACAGGTTACAGCATTTGATACCAGGGTTAAACCGGAGGATACTGATTCGGGGGTGTATAAACGGTTTGCGGGTTTGTTTGGTTATGCCGCAGATTCCCTGCAAAGAAGATTACTAAGAAAGAAAGGTCGGTTATTATTGCCTGCCCGTGGATTTGCAGTGGAAGGGAAGGAGGGGCCCTTAAAACAAGGTGAGGAAGAACAAATAAAATTATGGGCTGCTGAGATCAGCCATGCAATTGAAGAACAAAAAAAAGAGCCGGAATAAACCGGCTCTTTTTTTAGTAACTGCTATTTAATGATTTCTATAAGCTTTTTAGCATATACATGAAGGTCATCAGGGCTTCTGCTTGATACCAGATTGCCATCTACTACCACTTCTTCATCAACCCAGTTAACACCTGCATTCACCATATCATCTTTAATGGCAATATAACTTGTTGCTTTTCTGTCTTTAAGTATGCCTGCTGATGCCAGTACCCAGCCAGCGTGGCAAATGATACCAATGGTTTTTTCTGCCTCGTTCATTTGTTTCGCGAAAGCAGTCACGTAGGAGTCGCGCCTTAATTTATCAGGTGCAAAACCACCAGGTATTACAAGGGCATCAAAGTCTTCCACTTTCATATCTTCAAATCCGATGTCGGCTGTTGCAGGTAAGCCGTGCTTTCCTTTGTATTCAGCTCCGGCCTTATCTCCGGCCAGCACCACTTCTGCTCCTGCTTCCCTCAGGCGGATTACGGGATACCATAATTCAAGGTCTTCATACATGTCATGTATCAGAGTAACGATCTTTTTGTTTTGTAGTTCCATATTGTTAGTGTTTTTGAAATGTATATATGATCAACGAATGATGCATCAGATTGTTTACGTTTTGTTCGACATTAAATCATTATTCATTTTTCCATTAGTTCCCGCTAATACTTACCAATCATTAAATTAGAATAAGTCTAAATTCACATGAAGTGTATATTTAACAATAATTACCCAATTGTCTGTAACTGAGTGTTCAGGCATGGTGTGTTTAAGGTGAGACAGGTAAAGCAAAAGCACCACCTGATTTTTTTTAAGATATTGTTGTATTTTTAACAAAGAAAACTCAAACCCAAATTACAATGAAGCATCTCTATTCTATTTTTATTATTAGTTTCATGTTTCTTTCCTCTACAGTGATAGCGGATAACCTTGAAAAAGGCTGGGAAGCATTTGCAGAAAACAGGCTCGATGAAGCGGAATCCTATTTTAAAAAGGCAACCTCAAGCCCTGCCAGCAGGGCTGAAGCCTATGCAGGGCTTGTGCTTCTGAAAACAATTGTGAAAGATGAAGCAGGGGAGCTGGAGTATTTCAAAAAAGCCATGGAATACTACCCTGATAAATCTGCCCTTGCATTTGCCATGAGGGAAAGCTTACTGTTTACATGGTCGCAGCCGGATCTTAATGAAGACCGTATGGAGTTTATGGAAACTCTGGTTAAAGATCCGGAGGTGCACGGAACCTTAAAAGCATCGCTATACCGTCGTATGGGATCACAGCAATTTACGCTTTACGACTTTAAGGATTCTGAAGAATCATACCAGAAAGTAGGAGCGATAAAAGAATGGTCAACGGTGGGAACCTTTGAAAATATTTCAGGTAGCGGTTTTGATAAGGACTGGGAGCCTCTGACCAATCCCAGGAGAACAAAGGAATTTATGAACAAGCGCGAGGCGCCGGTCAATTGGGAAAAAGTACGTTTTTCCGATAATGGCGTCTGGATTAACCTGGCACAGCGCTATGCTTATTCAAACTCATTGGTTTTTGCCCAGACCTTCTGCGAAAGCCCGGATGAAAGAGAGGCAATTATTAATGTAGGTACATCAGGATCCATAAAAGTATGGCTGAATGATGCATTGATATACTCCAACGATGAAGAGCGCAATAACGGAATGGACACTTATAGTATCAAAACAAAACTTAACCGTGGCTATAACCGCATTCTGCTGCAGGTAGGCGAAAGTGATATTATTGATGGTCTTAATTACAACGTCCGTATTACCGATATGGATTACAATCCAATGCGCGACCTTAGCTATGATCCTTTTTATCAGCAGTATCAGAAAGCAACTAATGTGGAAGCGGAATTCCTGCCCCTTTTTGCTGAAACATATTTTGAAAAGGAAATTCAGGAAGAGCCGCAAAAGCTGCTTAATTACCTGTTGCTCTCCAATGTTTATATGCGCAACGATAAAAACTATGAAGCACGCGAGGTGCTGGATAAAGCACTGGAAATTGCTCCCGAATGTAGTTACCTGCGCTGGAAGCTGGCCGTGATCCATTCCAGTAATGATAATGAAACTGACCTGAATATCATGCTGGAAAAGCTGAAGGAAGATGACCCGGACAACCCCCTGTCAATCATTCTGCTTTTGGATGAAGCTATCGACACGGAAGATTATGAAGAAGCACATGATTATCTTGATCAGCTGGAAACAGTGTATGGCAAAAACCATAACTATTACACCTATAAAGTCAATATACTGGTGGCAGAAAGCAAACAGGAGGAACTTATTGAAACCATTGAGGAGGCATATGACAAATATCCACTGGTTTATGACATGGTTCAATATCAATATGCAGTAGAAAAGGAAATAGAAAATGACAACAAAGCCGCGCGAAAGGTTTTAAGTAAATATCTTAAGAAGGTTAATAATGAAAGTGCCATGGGCTCACTGGCATACCTTTATTTTCAAAGTGGTGACCCGCAGGAAGGTATTGACTTATTCAAGGAAAGAATAGAGAATGATCCTTCGGCAGTAGGATATATTTCACGACTCGCGGATGTTTATCACAATATGGGATTGTATTCACATGCTATAAAGGAATATGAAAAATGCCTGGAAAGAGCACCTTATATCGGGTCGTTTTATGCCGGCATAGGACAGGCATATAAGGAGATGGAAGAGGATGATAATGCCATTGAGGCTTTTGAGACCTGTCTGCTTTACAGCCCTTATTCCTACGAGGAGAGAAGGGTATTACGTGAGCTTAAAGGCGAAAAGCCTGCATTTGAATATTTTGAGGAGCCTGATTACTATAAGATTGCCGAAGAGACAAATATCTCACAGGATGACTACCCTGAAGATAATAGTGTTATCCTGCTAGATGAAGTGCAAAAAGTGATTTATAAAGGCGGTGCCAATGAAGAGATGCATTATTTCATGGTGAAGGTACTTAATCCATCGGGCATAGATGCCTGGAAAGATTACTATCTGCCCTATGGTTACTATAATAATGTGGTTTTGGAAAAAGCCGAAGTGATCAAAGAAAACGGTTCAAAGGTAAAGGCTGAGCGTGGTGGAAGCCACCTGGTGTTCACATCCCTGGAGGAAGGCGATGTACTGCTGGTGGTATATAAACTCCAGAATTACAGCGCCGGAAGGCTTGCACGGCATTTTTGGGATCAGTTCTGGATGAGCAGCGCCATGCCGGCCCGCAATACCAGCTACAAGATACTTACGCAGGGCGACATGGATTTTGACTACAGGTTGATGCAGAGCGACCTTAAACCTACGGTGGAAGATAAATCCGGATATAAACTCTATTCCTGGAAAATTGACAAGAGTGAAAGCATCAAGAAAGAGAGCTATATGCCTTCTATTGTTGATATTGGACAGGTCCTCAATTATTCCTCCATCCCCGACTGGGATTATATCGCAAAATGGTACTATGACCTGAGTGAATCAAAGATTGATGCTAATTACGTGGTGAAGAAAACACTCGAAGACCTCTTCCCGGATGGACATGAAGATATGTCAGACCGTGAAAAGGCCATGGTGCTTTATGACTATATCGTGAAAGATATTCGCTACAGCTCGGTATCCTTTCGCCAGAGTAATTTCATCCCACAGAAGGCATCAAAAACCATAGTAACAAAAATAGGAGATTGTAAAGACGTTAGTACCTTATTTGTTACCCTGGCCAGGGAAGTGGGGCTGGACGCACACCTGGTGCTGGTGAATACCCGCGATAACGGGGAAGATGATCTTGTACTGCCAAATCCTGAATTTAACCATGCCATAGCCGCGGTTATGCTTGATGACAAGAAATACTATGTGGAATTTACATCTGACCTGTTGCCGTTTTCAACCTTCGGACAAACCCTGAAAAACTCATTCGCACTGGATATTATCGGTTCTCCTGATGTGAAGGTTGAACCCCAAAAGCTTAATCCCGAAACCAGGATTGAAAACAACAAGCTCAGATACTCTAAAGTTACCTTCGATGGAAATAATATGATTGTTGAAGTTGAAACCGACAGGACCGGTACATACGCTTCATATACCCGCAGCACTTATCGCGACATTGGCGATGAGATGAGACGCAAAAATATGACTGAAGCTATTTCTTCTGATAAGAGCAACATCAGGCTCAATGACCTGAAGTTTGAAGAATCATTGCAAACCACAGAGGATACTGTGGAATACTCCTATTCATACACCATGGATAATGCTTTTACATCAGTAGGTAGTATGCAGTTGCTGAAGATTCCGTTTGCTGACCCCGAGGAGCCCATGCCATTTACCTCGGCAACCGACCGCCAGCATGCCCTTAATATCTGGGAGTTTACCTCCAGGGATAAGTTCTATGAGCGAATGGAGATTGAGTTGCCGGAAGGAAAACGTCTGGTAGAAAGACCCCAAAATATTCATTATGAGTGTGATTATGCAGTGTATGACCTTACTTTTAAGCTGAATGGTCGCAAACTGGTTGTGGAGCGAATCTTTACACTCAAGGATGATGTAGTTCCCGTGGAAAATTACGAGCAATTTCGCGACTTCTACAACGATGTGGTTACTGCTGATGAAACTCAGATTGGATTAAGGTAGTTTTTCAATTATAATTATTACTTTCTGCAAAGCGGCTGCGGGTATTCTGCAGCCGTTTTTGTTTGCATTCGGCAGCTCAGAAATTAATTCGCTTATCTTTGCAATATGTGGGATTCTCTGAAAAAAGGATATAAAACCTACCTGAAATTGGAACGGAATATGTCGGATAACTCCGTGTTTGCCTATATCCGAGACGTAGATCACCTCACCGCGTATCTTTACGGGCTCTCAGCTGATCTTTCCGTGAAGCAGGTGGATGCAGATCACCTGCGAAATTTTATTTCTCACCTGAACGACCTGGGTATTGCTGCCAATTCGCAGGCGCGGATAATCTCCGGTATAAAAAGCTTCTTCAGATTTCTTTTACTGGAAGATGTTGTTGTAAACGATCCCACTGAATTGATCCAGGCACCCCAAACAGGAAGAAAATTACCCGATACACTCTCTTATGATGAAATACAAAAACTCATTGAGGCAATTGACCGGAGTACACCGGAAGGGGAGAGGAATAAGGCCATAATTGAAACACTTTATGGCTGCGGGCTCCGGGTGAGTGAACTGGTAAATATGAAACTGTCAAACCTTTTTTTCAGGGAAGGTTTCGTCAGGATAGTGGGTAAAGGCGACAAGGAACGCCTGATTCCAATAGGCCCGCATGCCCGCCGGCAAATTGAAATATACCTG
>JBEPXQ010000007.1:203-18093 GCA_041641835.1 Bacteroidales bacterium | reverse complement strand
GCTGCAAACATAGCAGCTTCCCATATCTGGCCTTCCTGCAACTCGCCATCACCATGCAAACTGTAAACCAGGCGTTTGTCACCGTCCAGCTTTTTCCCCAAAGCATGTCCTAAAGCAACCGACATCCCCTGGCCCAGCGAACCGGAAGCAACACGAATACCGGGAAGATTCTCTTCAGGTGTGGGGTGCCCCTGCAGCCTGCTGTTTATCTTGCGGAAAGTGGAAAGCTCCGATACATCAAAATATCCGCTGCGCGATAACACACTGTACCATACCGGTGAAATGTGACCATTGGAAAGAAAAAACACATCCTGATCTTTTCCTTCCATGGTGAAGTTTTCAGGATTATGGTTCAAAATTTCAAAATACAGGCAGGTCATGAAGTCGGTGCTACCAAGTGAACCACCCGGATGACCGGAATTAACCGCGTGTACCATTCTTACTATATCCCTTCTAACCTGTGAAGCAATTTGCTGAAGCTCTTGTGTTCTTGACATTATTGAATGTTTAAGTTTCTGCAAAAGTACACTTTTATGAGTAAAAAGGCGCAGGGGAATGCTTATTTGATCATGGAAATTATAGTGGAAGTTGAGCCGGTGTTTTCACGGACATAATTGCCGGCTGCGTTTCCGGCTTTTTCCCGGAAGTCTTTACTTGCCACCAATTCGTTGATTCTGGCGCTGAATTCTTCAGAATTTTTAACACTGAAGGCACCGCCTCTATCAATAAGATCTTTTGCTTCCTGAAATCGCTGATGATTTGGCCCGAATACCACGGGCAGGTTGAAGGTAGCAGCTTCCAGCGTGTTATGGATTCCTTTGCCGAATCCCCCTCCAATGTATGCTATATCCCCATACTGATAAAGGCTTGAAAGGATGCCAATGGTATCCACAACCAATACGCGGGCATTTCGGATTTTATCCTCACTGGCTGTTGTCCAGAAAACAGTATCATCCGGAAGCAGGTTTCTGAGCTGCTGCATATGCGACTGGTTCACCATGTGCGGGGCAATGATCAGTTTCAGGTCTTTTCCTGTTTGATGTACTATGTGAGCAGCAAAGAGTTTTTCGCCGGCGGGCCAGGTGGAGCCGGCTATTATCACCACGCTGTTTTCACAAAATGCCTTGAGCTCATCAAATTCCTTTGTTTTTGATGCAATAGCCGCAACACGGTCGAAGCGTGTATCTCCTGTTACAGTGTAGTTTTTGATGCCGGCAGCATCAAGTAAGCTTGCTGATTCTTCATTCTGCACAAAGAAATGCCGGAATTTACGAAGCCGGCCCAGGAATGGACTTCCGTACCACCTGAAAAAGTGCTGGCTGCGCCTGAAAATTCCGGATACCAGATACAGCGGGATCTCCCTCTCGTAAAGTGCATCAATATAATTCAACCAGAATTCGTATTTAATGAACACAGCCTTATCAGGATTAACGGCCTGTAGAAAGCGGCGGACATTCTTTTTTGTGTCCACCGGCAGGTAAGCTACATAGTCTGCTATGGGAAAGTTTTTCCTTACTTCATAACCAGAAGGTGAGAAGAAAGTAAGTAATATGAAATCTTCCGGAAACTGCTCTTTCCAGGCCTCTATTAAAGGTCGCCCCTGTTCAAATTCCCCCAGGGAGGCACAGTGTATCCAGATAACTTTTTTGCCGGAGGGAACTCTCTTCTTAAGCTGTTCAATAACAGCCTTTCTGCCACGTGTAAAACCGGCAGCCTTTTCATTGAAGGGAGAAATTACCTTCGCAGAGATCCAGTACAGTTTTATGGCCAGGTGATATAACCACATAATCAGAAGTAATAATAATCACCGGATGACCTGCCGTACAGCGGAATGATCCAACCAACCCTGACACCGTACAGCATATCAAACCGTTTTTCATTTACCTTTTTCATCAGGTTAAAATTGTAATCGCGTCTTGACTGGGTCCAGGCCTGTATAAATTCCACACCGATGTAAAAACTGGCCAGACGCTTACTTCCCAGGTGCATATAGCCAAACATTTCGCTCACAGCCAATCCATTGGTTAGTCTGTCGTAGCCTTTCATATATTCACCGCTGATCTGTGGTGCACGGTTTTCAGGATTTTGAATAAAAGTGCGATGCTGGAGCAAACCCACTCCACCGGTAATAAACAAGCCGGAATTGGGATTAGGTCCGATTACCGGGAACAACTTCCCGAAGGTTAAGTTGGTATAAAATCCACGCTCATGGTAATTGACTTCGGTAAACATGCCATTACCATCAATAATGGATCCGCTTTCTGTACTGATTAGCGACAATATTTCATCCTTGTCTTTGATGTTTTCGCTGAAAATATAATTAAACTCGGCACCAATCAGCCAGTTTCCACTGGTTTTGAAAAGAAAGGAACCTCCGGCTGAATTGCTCATCCCATAGCGTTCTTCCAGGTCGCCGCCGGGCCATTGCAATCCCAGATTGGCTGATATCATGGGGACACTTACAGCAGAATCTGCCACATTCTTTTGCCCGGCAAGGGCTAAGGGGATCAACAGTAAAATGATCCATGTAAATCTTCTAAGCATGTTTTGATAATAATTTGATGCAAAGCTAACGAAAAGCGGGGAGATTTAGTGCATAAGGTAGTGAGATGGTGAGATGGCGAGGTAGTGAAGTGGTGAAGTGAAAGGTGATTCCAATCTCAAATGAGATTATTGGTTTTTCTTTGGAATTCCGTTGAATGAAATTTATTTGTCCCCTGACTTTTGGTCGTGGAATAGGCTGGAAAGCCCGGATACGCAGTCCGGGCCTGGATGTCAACCATGAATCATCACTGCTGATAGATCCTGGCAATGGTGGCCCCTACTCCGTATTCGGCTATGGGTGCATCATGCACTTCGATGTAGTCGTACTCCTGTAATTCGCGGCGAATTTCAGCTTTAAGTATTCCCGCACCCACACCATGGATAACCACCAGTTTCTGAATATTATTGATCAGGGCACTTTCCAGTACACGCCTGAAATAACTGAGCTGTGTGTTGAGAATCTCCATGGAATTCATTCGCTGATAATCATCTATCAGTTGTTCGATATGCAAGTCCACTTTGGCTTCATTGTCACCAGTTTTATGCTTGTCGATAATAGCTGTGCGGCTCACAACTTTCCCGGTTTGCTTTTCCTGAGCACTGGAAATCATGTCACCAGCAACTTCAGCAGCTTTTGGCAACAAATCAGGACGTGTTAGGTTGTAGGCAAACACCGGGCTGTTCCAGCCGGGATATGAGCGATAGTTATCTTCCTTGTAAAACCGCTTTGGATGCAGCCTGAATTTATCATTGGCAGGAGCAAGGGGCTCTTTAGTCTGGTCGGTAAACACCATTTGATACATACCTGATGACCAACGGTTAAGCTCATCCACCTGCAGGCTGTCGAGAAACTCGCGATGATTGCGCAACAGCAATCCATGTTTGAGCAATCGCAGCTCACCACCCTGTTCGGGATAGAGTGCATAGAAAACTTCATAATCTGTGTTATTCAGAATATACACATCCAGCTTACCGGTGAGGGCTGGTTTTCCTGCTTCCGTCTGGAAGACCAGGTAAACACCTTTTTGCATGCCGTGCTGTGGCTGAACTGGTTTCGCGGCCGCCTGTTGCCTGGCTCTCTGCCGCACTTCCGGGTCTGTATCGGGGATTTGCGGGGCTGCACCACTGCCCTGCGCTTCACCATCAGCTGCGCCTGTCTTAATCAGGTTAGATTTTAATGTAGGAATATCAAATCCGTCTTCGATAGTTACATTTACAGTTTTGTCATCAATTATTTCAGAGACCACACCTCCGCCTTCTTCATTCAGGAATTTCACCCTGTCACCAACTTTTAAGTCCATAGCAGTTCTTTTTTGCAAAGATAAGGAATTGGATAAGTTTTGGGATGAAGTAAAATAATCTTAAACCGCTGCTTGATGCACCACTAATATAAGCAGAATTACAAATTCGGCTTAGCGAGGTTTGATTTCGGGTTCCGGATTTCGGATGGCTACCGGCACGGACAACATGTCCGCGCCATCCGGGGGGGCTTTAATGATGTCCGGTGTTCGGTGATTCATCAATTTTCTTTCAATCTCGCTAATTCAATCTGTTTCATCAATGCCAAAAAACCAAAAATCTATGATTTTATAGTTTTTTGAGCATCCACGACCGTAGGTCGGGATCTCTTTCCACAGGAACGGCAAAAGAACTGGAGGCATGTAATCCAGACGCTGTCAGGACCTCCCTGTGGAAATGCTCTCGGGCAAGCCCACCTTAACATCTCCATCGGGAAAATCCTGTAGCTAATACAATACCGTAACGCTGCCAGAAAAATGTCTTTTTGCACCACTGATAACATGATAAGCAGATATCACGTAATAATAAACACCTTCCGATGCCTTTACGCCATTAATATTACCATCCCAGAGATGATCCTGGTTGCCTTTGAAAACCTCCCGGCCCCAACGGTTGTAGATCGTAATCCGGTATTCTGTATTGCCGGTGCACTGAGGTACAAAAAGATCATTATAACCATCACTGTCAGGTGTGAACACGTTAGGGATCATTTCAAATCCCGGGCAATCAGGTTCCACCTCAACAAGTATGCCATCCCAGCTTCTATCGTATTTGAAATCAACAACCAGAAGCACATATGTAGTGGTTTTCTGAGGTGTAAACACCGGCAGTGCTTCAGTGGATAAAGTATCCTGCAGATTTCCCTGTTTAAACCAGTAATACCGGTATTCCGGATAATCGTGTGTACCCAGACTTACTTCGTCCCCGACACATATTCTCAGATCATCTCCTGCATCAGCTCTGTAAACAGGAGCAGAACATTTCCAGGTTGCAACATCATCAACAAGGTAATACACGAGGTTCCACCATATCGAGTCTGGTTCAACAGAGATCTGATCATCCGGCAACCCGGCACCTATGGTCATATATGCTTCGTTTCCTTTTGCCTTAAAGCTTCCCGATATACGAAACCAGCGTGCCGTATCACGTATAAGTGTATCGTTATAAACCACCTGTGGTGATGGCCACCATTGGGAAACCGGAAATTTACCAATTAAGGTATCCGGTGTAAAGGTCGCGCTGAAGGTATTAGTTGACATATTCCACTTCATCCAGAAATCAGTGGTATAGGTATTGGTCTTTCGTACATAAAACGAAACACAATAAGAAGAATCTTTTTCCAATGTATCTTTCAGAAGTACTGTAATCCATTCACGGTAAAAATGGAGCCCGAAATTCCATTCATTAAAAATCAAACCGGCCATACCTGCCCCGGTGCGCGGCGACTGTTGTCCTAAAAAATCAGAACTGTCTATACTACTTACACCTTTTCCACACTTATGAAAGTATTCAATGGTGCGAACAGGATTAGGATAAAAATTTTGGATATTAGGTTGAAACATGCCCAGCCAATCTTGCACGTAGATAAACAAACCCGTGGTATCACCCGGACATTTTTTACAGCGGTCGAAGCTGCCGTTTGGTACCAGGTTTTGACTAAATACAGTTAAACTGCTTATAACTAACAAGAAGGCAAAAACACGCTGCTTCACTCTATTATAATCTTTTTAGCAAAATACCCTCGTGTGCTTCTAAACTCCAGGAAATAGATTCCAGGGCTCATATCTGCCAAATTAAGCCGATGAATATCTCCAGGGTACTTTTTTATGATCCTCCCCTGCGTATTTAGCAAGTTGATTTCTTCCATCTTCAGGTAATCCGGATAATCAATATGGATGGTTTCCTGGCTAGGATTCGGAAATACCATGATACGTGCCATGGCTTTTTCAAAACTTGTTTTAGATGGTGATGATGGATAATACGAGGTATCCATAGGGGTAAGCGTGTCGTATAGACAATATTGAGAACCATTTATTGTATCTAATGAATTTGTATCTAAAAACACCACTGCTTCAAGCTCTGAAACAATCGGAAAGGAAGAATTAACTAAAAATAAAGTATCACGAAAAGTCACAGCAGTAAAAGAACTGCAGCTTTTCTTAAAATATATATTAATTCTTAACCTGTTTTCATTTAATAATAAATCCTGAATTCTTGAAAATCTGTAAGCATTTGTACTACATCTGAATTTCAAGAAAACCGATTGTTGGTTTCCATTCGTAATTAAGTCAACAGAATCAATTTTCACAACTGGAAATTTCTGAGCTTGAAGTTGTGTAGAAAATGAAAGCAACAAAATTGACACGACCAGAAGTTTTAATAGACGATGTTTCATGATAATTAATTTAAGGGTTTATAAACAGACACGTTTTAATGCAAATAGGTAGTATTGCATTTAAAAAAAAGTTTTTATTTAAATTGCAAATTGGCAATTGATACTTAAAAGTTTTTTGATCACAGTAAAAAAAGCGAACTATAATGTTATAGTTCGCTTTTTTCGATCTAATGAATGATTATTTTTTTTGTGTCTTCCTGCCTTCCATCACAAATCAGGTTTATATTATAAATACCTGTTTGCAGGTTTGATACGTTGATTGAGAAAACCGTGGAGTTAGGGTTTACATAGTAAACATACTTCACCTGTGGGTTCGCTGTCATTTGAATAACAAGTTGAGCAGTGGTTGCTTTTTCAGCCTGATAACTAACATTCAAAAATGAAGTTGCGGGATTTGGTGCCAGTGATGTAATGCTAAAATGTTTTACTTCAACGAATATGGTATCATAATCTTTATACCCATCACTTTTTGCCGTTATTTCATAAATATATTTTCCCGAAGTTTCAGGTTTTACTGAAACGGTATCCGTATCCGACAGCAGTGAATCATTCAGCCTGTACCAGTTATAGTGGGCAGGTTCATTAATTTTATTGCCATTTAACACAGTTTTGCCCCCGTGGAATACTGAGGTGTATCCCCCACCATCAGCTTCAAACCTTTCTCTTGCTTCTTTTACTATTTCAAAAGACATAGTGCCTCTCCACTCTTCCTCTGAAGATTCAAACTGGCTAATCGCGTAATAAAGGATATTATCATCTTCTTCTGCTTCTTCTCCATAAAAATTAAATCCAGCATAAATTTGTGTGCTTGATCCTGGTTGAAAATATAAGTTATTAATGGAAGCATCCTCTTCAGTAATCCTGAACTGATTGTCACTAATCTGTTCTATTCCATTAAAATCTATTTCAGGCGAATTTTCAACCATATCCCAGAATTCATCCTCCACGTAAATATTTATCTCTGCCTGATCCATTATTTCAGCATTATTTTGAACCGTATGCCCAAAAAATATATTGTATTCCTTATATGATTCTTCATCATCATTACAAACGTACAATGGCGCTCCCGGGGGTACGTCAATTCCATTCCAGCTTGTTCCTCCATAACTAAGAAAAACAACTGATAAGTTTTTCATTGCCATGTTATTATCTACTTCTATCCAATATGAAAGGCTTGTAGGTGCAGAAAGAGGATCATCTATTCCATTCATCATTGCCAGTAAACTTGCTCCGTTAATGCTAACAGATTGGGAAAAATCCCATTCTATTTCAATTATCTCGGTACCACCAGGCGCTATCTGCGGAATAGCATATGCTTGATTATTCATGAGCGTCCAGCCAGCAGGGTAAGAAGGATTAGTTAAAGCATTATTCCAATATACGCTTAAATCCATATTCTGACTGGTTACACAACTTTTATTCCTAATTCTTACATAAACATATCCAATATGATCATCTGGCGTGTGGATAAGCTTTTCGTGTTGTTGATTAACAAAACCATCAGCATTATTTCTCACCCATATATCCGGGCTGTTATCGAATGGAGGTGAGCCTGCATTTGTAAGTCCAACATCATGATAGTAATCCTTTATGTATAAGTCAAGATCATTTGATTTTATGGTATTAGCCGTTGCAACAGACATAAAAGCATCTACTTTTCCAAATCCGGTCTCGTTGCAATGGAAAGGTTTATTTGAATATGCGGGGCTATAATTATATCCACCTACTTTATCTGCACAAGCATTTAAAATGTCCTTTACTTGATAATGGCTTAGGCATGGATTAACAGACTTCATCAGGGCGGCCACACCGCTAACCATGGGAGTAGAAAACGAAGTTCCATACACATATTCATATATTAAACCTAGTGCATTACCAGCTTCTGTTGTATATATATTTGTGCCAGGTGCTGCTAAATCTAAAAGCATCCCGTAATTGCTATCAAAATACTTTGTATCCGAAGCATTTAACGCATTGACAGAAATTACATTTTTATAATTTGCCGGATAATTAATATTTGGATCTCCATTATTTCCGGCTGAGCAAAATACTACAACACCATTATCAACTGCGTTATCTATTGCTGCTTCTATAGCTGTACTATTATTTCCCGGGATACTCATGGCAAGCTGGATAATATCAACACCCATATCCACCGCATAATCAATGGCATCATCCAAGACTGATTCATTAACTATGTTTGCATTGGTAGCAACATTAATTGGTAGTATTTTTACACCTTCATTGTTCCATCCGCCTGCAACTCCTGATATCCCAAGACTATTATTGGTTTTTGCGCCAATTATTCCTGCAACCCGTGTCCCATGACCAAAATTATTAAAGTTTCTTACATCATTATCATTACCATTAAAATCCCAACCTATCCAGTCATCTACATAACCATTTTGGTCAGTGCCATCTTGTCCGTCTCCCCCTGAAGGATCTAAAGGATCAGGGGACCAGGCATCTTCTCCCGGGTTTTTAAAAACATTCTCATAGTTATCATTTCCCTTTCCAATATCTTCATGAGAAAAATTAAGTCCAGCATCTATTACGGCAACTATTATATTAGGGTCGCCGGTAGATAGCAATTCCCAGACAATTTCAATATTTATATCAGGAGACTGGCAACTTTCACAAAAATACCACTGATAAGGATTATAGTATGTATCATTTGGTACTGCATGAAATTCGCCAAATGCAGTAATTTCTACTTTATCTACTATAGGATTATTATTTATCCTCCTAACAATAACAAACAAGCTGTCAATATCTGTTACTGTAAACTGATAATCGCACCAGCCAGATTTTGACTTTCTCAAAAATTGAAGATTATTGGCAGCCTCAAAGTTACTAACAGCATTTTGGTTAACAGAATCCTTAAATTTCAGTGTAATCACCTTGCCGTTAACTTCATATAACTCACCTGTACTATCCTGAAGATGCCATTTGGTGTTTTTCTTTAGATAAGTTTTTCCTTTAAACTGTTCTGACGATGTGATGCTCTGAGCGTTTATCGAACGAGGGAGAATCCATGTCAGCATGAATACCGCTATAATTGCAATAGCTGTTAAATTAATTTTTGTTTTCATTTTAAGTTCTTTTAGTTAATCATTATTTAAACAAGCGTTCCCTCATATATCTCAGCTCTACTTCGGGATCGTTTATTAAGTGAACTTAAAACACCACTCCTTTCCTTGATATAAATGCTGCAATATGCAGTTGCAAAATTTTTTATATTGCTGAATAAACTGCTCTTGTAGAGAGAGAGAGAGAGAGAGAGAGGCATTTACAGTTGTCAGCTTTTCAGCCATCAAAAACAACAAGCTTCGTGTTAAGAAAAGATTCCTCTCACGGAGCCGGAGATTTTCCTTATGGAAGTAGCCAAAATCAACATGTTTAAAGTATCGGCCGGGGAGTGTAAAAAGTTTTTCAATAAGCGTCAATTAAGTTCGTGGTTTTTAGGGTTTGCCGTTACCAAAGCTACAACAAACAAAATGCGAAAGCAAGTATTTACAACTTATTTTTTACGGAATATTTCTTATTGCTGATTCCATAAGGGATTCAGCGCCTAATTTAACATATGCGGGTGGGATGGATTTCGGGTTTCGGGTTTCGGATTTCGGATGGATGCAAAGCATTGGGTTCATCCGGGCACGGACAACATGTCCGCGCCATCCGGGGAGATAGAATTATGAATTAGGAATTAGAAATTATGAATTTTTGAGACCTGGCAGTAAGGTTTTATCAGGCATTGACGCGGACTTGCAGTGCGGAATAACAGTATTGGTTTTATTTCGGGTTTCGGGTTTCGGATGGCTGCAAAGCATCGGATTCAGCCGGGCACGGACAACATGTCCGCGCCATCGGAGGGTATCTGACTCAATCTTTTTCCTTTCAATCTCCTTCCTTTCAATCTCCCCTCAATCTTTTTCCAATGCCAAAAAACCAAAAATCTATGATTTAATCTGTTAATAATTTTGATTTTAAAGGTCAGATTGAGCTCGCCATTACATGGCTCGGTTTATAGTTTTTTGAGCATCCACGACCGTAGGTCGGGATCTTTCAATCTCCCCTCAATCTTCTCCCAATCTCTTTCAATCCCGTCAGGGACTGCAGTATGGTAGCAAGAATGTGCAATTGTTCGAACCTTAGTTCCGCAGGACAGCAGAAAAACTGGAAGCATGTAATCAGACGCTGACAGGACCTCCCTGCGGTCGGACGCTGTCAGGTCTTTACGCCTCATTGGTTCGCCGGGTGATACCTCTCCATTATAGTATATGCTAAACCATCTGTCGTGCCTATGGCACTGCTGTGGGAATCTTTCCAGAACTTTTCTACCATACTTCCGCACCTACGGTGCTGCTTTGTGAAAAAGCATATCAATGTCCGCGCCATCCAGCACCTATCCAAAACCGCGTTAGCGGTGACATATTTATAGCAACGAATGTGGAAAGCGAGGACCGGTAACTCCGTAGGAGTGGCATGTTAAAAAAAGATGATGATTCCACCACTGCAAATTGCGTAACGGAACAGAAGCCGAATTACAAATTCGGCTCAGCGGGTTGAAGGACATCAGCCATTGCAAAGATATAGTACTGCATATTGCCAGGTGTTGGGCCTGCGGCAGGGCGTAGGCGGAAAGCCTTTGCGCCTGTGGCTTTAGCTGCTGTGCCGTGGCAGAGCGAAGCCTAAGCAAGCTCCTGTCCACCGGCATACAGCAGCTTAAGGCACAGGGGTAAAGCTTGCAGCCGAAGACCGCCCGGCCGCCCAAGAAAGAAAAATCATAATGGGTTGTCAGAACATTTTTTTGCGCTTGAGGAAATAGGGCAGCAGTATCTGATCGAAGCCTTTTCGGATGTCGGCTTCCACGTATTCGATGCGATACTGTCCGCAGCGGAGTTCCAGGTCGCGCCGGAATTTCTGAATGCGCTCGAGATACTGCTCGCGCACTTCACGTGGGTTGAGCTTGAGCTCTTCACCGCTTTCCATGTCGATGAACTTGTAGGGGCGGTTGTCGAAATTGAAATCGAATTCGGTGCTTTTATCGACGGTGTGAAACAGGATAACTTCGTGCTTGTTGTGTTTCAGGTGCTGAAGTGCCCTAAAAACCTTATCGGCATGCTCGTAGGAGTCGAACATATCGCTGAAGATTACCACCAGTGAACGCTTGTGAATGCGTTCGGCTATGTTGTGCATCACATTGGCAACGGATGTGCTTTTGCGCTCATGGGGTTTTGGTTTTTGCAGCTGCCGCTCCAGGTGGGCATAAAGGTGCTGCAGGTGGCTGGGTGTGGACTTTGTTTGTGTGTGCTCATGCAGCTGATTGGAGAAGAGGGTAAGGCCGGCTGCATCGCGTTGCTTTACCAGCATCTGGATGATGGCCGCGGCGGCATACACGGAAAAGGTCATTTTGTCGGGGTTATCGGCTGTGGGCCTATCCATAACCGGATAGTACATGGAGGAAGAGATGTCGAGCAGTATCTGGCAGCGCAGGTTTGTTTCTTCTTCGTACTGCTTCACGTAGAGCCTGTCGGTACGCCCATAGAGTTTCCAGTCGATGTTTTTGGTTGATTCGCCCTGGTTGTACTGCCTGTGTTCGGCAAATTCTACGGAAAAGCCGTGAAACGGGCTCTTGTGCAGCCCGGTAATAAAGCCTTCCACCACCTGACGGGCGATGAGTTCGATGTTGCTGAATTTTTTCAGCCTGTTTCGTTGGATACGTTCTGCCACGGCACAAAAATAATAAAGCCACCGGAACTAATATGAGCCGGCGGCTATAATGAGGATGAAATATTTTTTTTACAACAGTGCCTCGAGTTTTCCGGCCAGCACCTGCTTGGGAACGGCGCCCACCTGCTTGTCCACCACTTCACCGTCTTTGAGGAAAAGTACTGTAGGGATGTTTCTTACACCGAATTTCCCAGTAGTTTCGGGGTTTTCGTCCACATTAAGCTTGGTGATAATGGCTTTACCATCATATTCCTTGTCCAGATCCTCCATGATGGGAGTGATCATTCTGCAGGGACCGCACCATTCTGCCCAAAGGTCTATAACTATTGGCTTGTCACTGTTTTTGACGATCTCGTCAAAATTGGCATCTGTTAATTCTACAACCATGTCTTATATTTTTTGATTTAAAAGCAAAGATAAAATAATAAATTGTCTTGCTATTCGATTCACGAATTCACCTTGAATTTAATAAACGAATAATCCTTCTGAATTGTTTTCAGAAATTTCTCGGCATCCACATTTTTAGACCTTGAGGACATCTTTAGTACCTTTTTGCGGTTTTTAGGATCATCAGCATGTTCGTCGGTAAACTGAATGTAAAAGTTCAGGTGAGCCTTGCCGGGGTACTTTTCCACTGTTTCGGTGAGCTCGCGTGTAAGATTGTTGTTGATACCCTCAAGTGGCATCGACAAATCAACTGACCTTACCATTTCTTCCATTACCTCCATCAACAGTGTGATCCGGCTGACTTTCACTTCGAGCTGGTTTTCATCATAAAAACGTCCCTGCACCCGTGCCCAGACCATAAGGAACTGCCCGGGTTCCATAAAGTGTTTGTTTTTAAGATAGTCTTCGGAAAACAGCATCAGTTTGATTGAGCCGGTATAATCCTCGATGGTCATTATGCCAAATTCTTTGCCTTTTTTAGTGGTTCGGCGTGCGGTTTCGGTAACCATACCTGCAAAAACTACCTCACGGCCTTTAAATTTAGCCAGGTCGTTACTGAGTGCTTCCACATTAACGGTTGTGAGGTTGTCAATTTCGATTTTATATTCGTCCAGTGGATGACCTGATACATAAAAGCCTATCATCTCCTTTTCCTCCTTGAGTTGCTGCAGGCTTGACATAGGCTCACACTGCGGCAGCTCCGGATCAGCGATTTCCACCTCCTCGGTACCGCCAAACAGCGATTGCTGTGTGGTTTCCAATGAACGCTGATAAGCCTGACCATGTTTCACCAGTTTCTCCATGAAGGAGGAGTCCTCGGGATGCGCGCGATAAAGGTACTGGGCGCGGTGGGTTCCTTCAAAGTTATCAAAGGCTCCGGCTGTAGCCAGCGATTCCAGGGCCTTACGGTTTACCGACTGCAGATTAACGCGTTTCACAAGGTCAATAATGTTTTTATATGGTCCGTTTTCACGGCGCTCCTGTATGAGAGCTTCCACAGCTCCCTCCCCCACTCCTTTAATGGCTACCATTCCAAAACGGATCTCTCCTTTATCATTCACAGCGAAGTTAGCCACTGATTCGTTCACATCAGGCCCCAACACCGGAATGCCCATGTGCTGGCACTCTTCAATGAAAAAGGTAACCTTCTTGATGTCGTTAATATTATGGGTGAGCACAGCTGCCATATACTCTGCCGGGTAATGTGCTTTCAGGTATCCTGTTTGGTAAGCAATAAAGGAATAAGCTGCGGCATGAGAGCGGTTAAAGCCATATTTGGCAAACTCCTGCATTACGCCGAAAACCTGGTTGGCTTTCTTCTCCGGGATATTATGTTTTTCTTTGGCGCCTTTCACGAAGTCTTTCTTCATCCGCTCCATGATATCCATCTTCTTCTTACCCATGGCACGCCTGAGCAAATCGGCAGAACCCAGTGTGAAACCGCCCATGATCTGCGCTGTTTGCATGATCTGCTCCTGGTAAACCATAATTCCATAGGTTGGCTCCAGGATTTCTTCCAGTAGCTCATGCGGGTATTCCACTTTTTCCACTCCGTGTTTACGCGCGATAAAAGTGGGGATGTAATCCATTGGCCCCGGACGATAGAGGGCGTTCATGGCTATAAGGTCTTCTATGTTTGATGGCTTTAGTTTTTTCAGATGCTCACGCATTCCTTCGGATTCAAACTGGAAAGTAGCAATGGTATTTCCATCCTGGAAAAGCTTGTAAGTATTTTCATCGTCCAGGGGGATATTTTCGATATCAATATCCACATCATGTCTGGCTTTTATATTTTCCAGAGCATCTTTAATAATTGACAACGTTTTCAGCCCCAGGAAGTCCATTTTGAGCATGCCGACAGACTCCACGAAATTACCATCATATTGTGTCACTGGCATGGGTGAATCCTTTGCTGTGGCCAAAGGGATATGCTCCATCAGGTCTTCGGGGCCGATGATGACTCCGCAGGCGTGGGTTCCTGTCTGCCTTACCGAACCTTCCAGGATACCGGCAAACTTAAGTGTGTCAGCCTGCAGTCCGCCTTCATTTTCTTTGATCTTTTTGAGCTCTGGTTCATCCTTCAGGGCCTTTTTCAGGCTCACCTTCGGACCTTCGGGAACCAGCTTTGCCAGCATATCAGCCTCGGGCAGGGGAAGCTTGAGCACACGGGCCACATCCCTGATAGAGGAGCGGGCCGCCATGGAACCAAAGGTAACGATCTGTGCTACTTTTTCCTTGCCATATTTGTCAATCACATACTGTAGCACTCGCTCCCGGCCTTCATCATCAAAGTCCACATCCACATCGGGCATGTTTACACGCTCGGGATTAAGAAAACGTTCAAACAGCAGGTTGTACTTTATGGGATCGATATTGGTGATTCCAACACAAAATGCCACGGCTGAACCGGCAGCAGAGCCACGCCCGGGCCCCACGATCACATCCATTTCACGCGCCTTGTTGATGAAATCCTGCACGATGAGGAAGTAGCCGGGAAATCCCATGTTTTTGATAATGCCCAGCTCATGATCAAGTCGTTCGCGGATGGCATCAGTTATTTCGCCGTAGTGTCCTTTAGCACCTTCATAGGTAAGATGGCGGAGGTACTCATTTTCGTCATCAAAGCCTTCGGGAAGCGGAAACACGGGCAGGATAACATCACGGGTAAGCTCGAACTCTTCGATCTTTCCGGCTACCTCCATGGTGTTTTGCACGGCATCAGGTACATCTTCAAACAGCTCGGCCATTTCCTCCGGTGTTTTCAGGTACTCCTGCCCGGTATAATGCATATCAATATCTTCACCCAGGTCTTTACCGGTATTAAGGTGGATAAGAATGGTATGGGCCTCGTGGTCCTCTTTGCGGATAAAGTGCACATCATTGGTGCATAAAACTTTTACGCCTTCTTCTTCGGCCAGCTCCAGCACAACTTTATTCACCGGCTCCTGCTCTTCCTGTCCGTGGCGCTGGAGCTCCACGTAATAATCCTCACCAAAGATCTCTTTAAATTCCCGGATTACCTCACGGCCTTTTTCTTTGCCTCCACGCATGATGGCCTGTGGCAGTTCACCACCCAAACAGGCTGAGGAAGCAATTAATCCTTCATGATGTTCGCGAAGGATTTCTTTATCTATCCTTGGTTTGTAATAGAATCCTTCCTGATAACCGCGTGATACAAGTTTAGACAGATTATGATAACCGGTTTTATTTTTTGCCAGTAATACGAGGTGTGCACCTGCTCGATCCACTTTATCATTTTTGAGTATCCGCGAACGGGTCGCCACATAAACCTCGCAACCGATAATTGGCTTAATGCCATGCTTTTTTGCAGCATTGAAAAAATGCATCACTCCGTACATATTGCCATGATCTGTGATAGCCACGGCTTTCATACCGGTTTCTGCCACGCGCTCCATAAGCAGGTCGATATTGGAGGCGCCATCCAATATAGAATACTGTGTATGTAAATGAAGATGAGTGAATTCTGCCATAATAATATACTGATTTCTGTTCTGTAAAATTAATGAAAAAGGCAGGCAATCGGGCAGATGTTTGTAAGTTGTGGAAAATTTAGAAAGGAAGGCTCTGTTGTTTGTGCTGCCGTGCTTTTGCTTCCTTCTTTGCGCAAAGCACAATCTCAGCTTCCAATTTTTTAAACCGGTTTACTTTGCATCTTGTCAAAGCACTAAATTTAAAACTTGATTCATATATAAAAATTATTATTTATTTTTGTTTCTGAACAAATCCAAAAAAATATATCATGAACAGAAAAAAAATCAAACGCATCAGTGTGTGGCAAACTTCAAAAACACTAACGGCGGTGACATTTGTAGCCTCACTTATATTTGCAATCCCAATAGCCTTGTTCGTATCTGGTCCTCATATGGCATCCGGATCGCCTATGCCTGGATTCTTCGAGTTTTCAGGAGTTTTACTGGCAATCTTACTGCCTGTAATGTATGCGATTTCTGCTTTTATATTCACTGCTATCTTTTGTGCTCTATACAATTTTATAGCTCCCTGGACTGGAGGCATTGAAATAGTGCTTGAAGAGGATAAAGAAGTTTAATTTGCATAACATTATGCCTATAAGACTGCTGACTTTATTTAGTCCTGAAGAGTCAGCAGTTATGTTTTTATAAATAGAAATCACTGGCAACATGAGCATTATAAAAATATTCGCAACTAAATGATCAGGCAGTTATCAGCAACTCAAAACTACCAAAAAAGTCTTCAATAAGTCTGGGGGGGGGTCATATTACATAACTTCCCCCATAGTTAAACAAAAATTGTTTTCCTCTTGCATTGCTTAGAGATAATGACTAGGTTTGACTGGTAAAAAAAATAATCACCACTATGCGAATACTTATCCTGATTTTTACCATTACCTTTTTTAGCAATGAGCTTATTGCACAGGACATTTCAACAGACGAGCAGAAAGGAGCAGCTGTTACAGTTGGAATTTTGCAAGGTGGTGGCTCCTTGCTGGGCGTAGACTTTGAAGTACTGGTTTCGGATCAGATAGGAGTTCAGATCGGCGGCGGATTAGTGGGGTTTGGTACCGGCCTCAACTTCCATATAAAACCTGCCATAAGAAGCTCATTTATTTCTCTTCAGTACTGGCATCAAGGAGCAGGAGACAGCTTTGCTCAAAATATTATTAGCGGAAATTTTGTTTTTAGGAGCAAGAAGTGGTTTACCTGCCAGATAGGTTTTGGTAAAATAATAACTCAGGGTTCTGCTATGCCAGACAGGTATAAAAACAATGAATACATGCTGACTTATGCCATAGGAGCATATTTTCCGGTGTAAGTTATCAGCATATAACCAGTGCGCTAAAAAAGAGGCTTCCTGCTAAAGATTACAGCTATTCTAAGGACATGATTATGCTACTTTTTATAACTACTTATCTTCTCATACAACCCTAACAGTCGCATAGAATAATTCTGATTCATTCTGCGATTCTGCAGGCTTGTCATAATTATCAACAGGCTCGTCATAATTAATTATTAATGTGCCCCATGGCAATCTACTTTTGTCCTTGTAATTAAAACCTAAATCAGAATAACAATGAACAGCAAAAGCAAAGTAATTATCCTGGCAATGGCAGTATTCATGCTTGCCGCAACCTCTTGTGAAAAGTACAGGTTAAAAAGAGCCGGATTTGATGGTGAATACAGTGAATTGTCCAAGGGTTTAACAATCCTGGATGTATCTCCTGAAGCGAATATTATTTATCTGGATGGATTTATGGATATCCAAACGGGAATGGTAAAAGTAAAGCTTTTGGATGCCAACGATGAGGTTGTTTTTTCGGATTACCTGGACGCCAGTAAAGGAGCCGAAATCTCAGAACAATTTGAAGCCATATCCGGTTACTGGAAGCTTAAATATGAAAGCATCGACAGCCACGGATATATTAAACTACATATCAATTATTAAACATCATTTATTATGATCTCATTCATGTTT
>JBEPXQ010000007.1:0-193 GCA_041641835.1 Bacteroidales bacterium | reverse complement strand
ATGGTAAAAGTAAAGCTTTTGGATGCCAACGATGAGGTTGTTTTTTCGGATTACCTGGACGCAAGCAAAGGAGCCGAAATCTCAGAACAATTTGAAGCCATATCCGGTTACTGGAAGCTTAAATATGAAAGCATCGACAGCCACGGATATATTAAACTACATATCAATTATTAAACATCATTTATTATGATCT